>CAZPDC010000034.1:0-7105 GCA_964585215.1 uncultured Candidatus Peribacteria bacterium | reverse complement strand
GAGCCTCTTAGAGAAAGATTAAATAATTTATCTCAAAACTTTCTCAAAGGAAAAAACGTATGATCCATTAATCTACGATTTTCTTTTCCTCTTCTCTAAAGCTAGAATAACGATACACTTAAGCTAATGAAAAAATTATCATTCTTACTTCGTAGCTGATTGCTCTTTATGTACTTTTGTGACGAAGCAAAAATTAAAGTGATTGCCGGCAAGGGGGGTGATGGGATGATTTCTTTTCGGCGGGAAAAATTTATTCCCAAAGGCGGACCTCATGGCGGCAATGGCGGCAAAGGGGGTGATGTGATTTTTAAGGTTAACCTCAATCTCAACACTCTGCATGCTTTTAAAACACACAAGTTTTTCCGCGCAGAAAATGGAGGGGGTGGAGGAAGTTGGCAAAAACATGGCTTAAATGGTCAAGATTTGGTTTTAGAAGTACCATCAGGAACCTTAATTTACGATACTTCCACGCATAAATTAATTGTTGATCTGAACACGCATAATCAAGCCGTTACCATTGCTCAAGGCGGACGCGGCGGTTATGGCAATGAACATTTTAAATCCTCTGTGCGTCAATGCCCCCGTTTTGCCGAATTGGGAGATCGGGGCGAAGAAAAAGAGCTCCAACTAGAGCTTAAGCTTGTGGCAGATGTAGGTATTATCGGATATCCTTCTGTGGGCAAATCCACGCTAATCTCCGTGATTTCCAACGCTAAACCCAAAATCGCCGACTACCCCTTCACTACGCTCATACCCAATCTCGGCACAGTTTATCATAAAGGTAAGGATTTCGTGGCTTGTGATGTACCAGGACTGATTGAAGGCGCCGCGGAAGGTAAAGGCTTGGGACACCAGTTTTTGCGGCACGTGGAGCGCTGTCGCCTGCTAATCCATCTTTTAGACGCTTCTCATGGTGAAAAAATTCTAGAGGAATATCAAATTATCCGTGTTGAATTAAAAGAACATTCTCCGCGCCTCGCCCGCAAAAGAGAAATTTTAGTCCTCAATAAAACCGATTTAATCTCCCCAGTCAAACTAAAACAGTTAGAGGAATTATTCTTTCATCAACTGTCAACTGTCAACTGTCAACTGTCAACTACTATTTCTTGCGCCACTCGCGCCGGACTCACTGAACTTTTGGACGAAATTATTAAACAACTTTCTAAGCTTAAAAAACCTAAAAAGCTACCAGCTAATAAGCTAATAAGCTATCGTACTTTCCGTCCCCATTTAGAGGATCCGCGCGCTTGGGAAGCGGTTCGTAAAAATAGACACCTCTTTCTGGTGAAAGGCCAACGCGTTGAACAAATCGCGCGTATGACAATGTGGGGTAATCCAGAAGCAGAATACCGCGTTTACGATGTACTCCACAAACTGGGCGCCTATCGTGAATTAGTGCGTTTAGGCGCGAAAGTAGGAGACAAAATCCGCATCGGAGAAAAAGAATTGGGATTTAGAGAACTAGACTAACTAGCAACAGTTGTAACCGCTTAACTGGGATAATGGATTTTAAAAAAATATAAAAATAAATAATCAATTTTAAGTGTTTCCGTTTTGAGTTCTGGGTTTTAGTTTTGACTTTTCCGTTTTGAGTTTTTTGTCACCTGTCACATGTTAATTGTTAATTGTACTCTCTCCATCACTTTATGACTTTATCACTCCGTCACTTCCTCCTTGTCGGTCTCGGTAATCCCGGGCAAGAATATGAACACACCCGCCACAATGTGGGCTTCTTGGCCTTGGATCAACTTCAGAAAGATTGGCAAACTGATGAATTTAAAGAAAACAAAAAACTAAACGCTTTTGTTTCCAACTATCAACTCTCAACTGTAAACTGTAAACTGTGCAAACCCATTACTTTTATGAACCTCTCTGGTAAAGCCGTGCGCAAAACATTGACGTATTACAAAATCAACCCCGACAGTCTCATCGTTCTGCATGACGATATTGATTTGCCTTTGGGTCAGATTCGCATTGTTCAAAATTCTTCCGACGGCGGGCACAATGGCGTACAAAACATCATCGACAAACTCGGCACGCAAAATTTCATCCGCGTTAAAATTGGCATTGGTCCCAAACCTCATCCTGAAATGGATGCGGCTGACTTTGTGCTGGGGAAATTTACCAAAGAAGAACAAAAAAAGCTTCAACCCATCCTTTCTCAAATGCCCGATATTATTAAGGGTATTATCACAGAAGGGGTGGAAAAGGCTCAAAATAAATACAATTAAAGACAGTTAAGATTATTTACTGAAAGTATCTGTAAAAAATCTGCTTTTTTTCTTGACGACTCTTTTTTAGCACTCTATAATGACGACTGCTAACTCACCAGTCTACTAATTAACTACTTAGCTTATTCATTTTTTGTAATTTATTCATTATTCTTAATTCTTAATTCATTCCTATGTCTAAAGTTATCGGTATTGATCTCGGTACCACCAATTCCTGCGTCGCGGTAATGGAAGGCGGCGAACCCACGGTTATTTCTAATGCGGAAGGCGACCGTACCACTCCTTCCGTAGTGGCTCTAAAAAACGGAGAAAGATTAGTGGGCGTAATCGCCAAACGCCAAGCGATAACCAACGCGGAAAACACAATTTTTTCAGCTAAACGTTTTATTGGTCGCCGGTACGATGAGGTTTCAGAGGAAATCAAAACTGTGCCTTTTAAAGTTGTTAAGGGAAAAAGTGGTGAGGCTTTAATCACGCTAGATAAAAAAGAACGTCAGCCCGCGGAGATTTCCGCGCTAGTTTTACAGAAACTCAAGGCGGACGCGGAAGCTTATCTGGGCCAAACTGTAACCGAGGCTGTGATTACGGTTCCTGCTTATTTTAATGATTCTCAACGTCAGGCCACTAAAGACGCCGGTAAAATCGCGGGGTTGGAGGTAAAACGGATTATCAATGAACCCACCGCGGCCGCGTTGGCTTATGGTCTGGACAAAAATAAAGATCAAAAGATCGCCGTTTTTGACTTAGGCGGCGGAACTTTTGATGTTTCTATTTTGGAAATCGGCGCCGAAGGTACCTTTGAAGTGCTTTCCACCAATGGCAATACACATTTGGGCGGTGACGATTTTGACAAACGGATTATTGACTGGCTCGCCGCCGAATTCAAAAAAGAACAAGGCATTGATCTCACTAAGGATCAAATGGCCCTACAGCGTCTCAAGGAAGAAGGAGAAAAAGCCAAAAAAGAACTTTCCGCCAAAATGGAAGTGGAGATTAATATTCCTTTTATCACCGCGGATAAATCCGGACCTAAACATCTAAGCCTGAAACTTTCCCGCGCTAAGTTTGAACAACTCGTGGAAGATCTCATCAAACGCACTGAGGCGCCTTGCAAACAAGCGATTAAAGACGCGAAGATTTCTCTTAAGGAGATTAATGAAGTGATTTTGGTGGGCGGCGCTACTCGCAGTCCGGCCGTACAAGCCAAAGTGAAGGAATTGTTTGGTAAAGAAGGCAACAAAAGCGTAAATCCGGACGAGGCCGTGGCGGTCGGCGCGGCGATTCAGGCCGGTATTTTACAAGGTGAAGTGAAAGATATTTTACTTTTAGACGTGACTCCCCTTTCGCTTTCCATTGAAACTTTGGGCGGCATTGCCACCGCTATGATTGAACGCAACACCACTATACCCACCAGTAAAACCCAGATTTTCTCCACTGCCGCGGACAGCCAGCCTTCCGTGGAGGTACACGTCACTCAAGGAGAACGCGAATTCGCGCGCGATAACAAGTCTTTAGGCCGGTTCATTTTGGATGGTATTCCTCCCGCTCCACGCGGCGTGCCTCAAGTGGAAGTCACTTTTGATATTGACGCCAACGGCATTTTAAACGTCACCGCCAAAGACAAAGCCACCAATAAAGAACAAAAGATTATGATTCAAGGTTCTTCCGGTTTAAATAAAGTAGAGGTGGAAAAAATGCGCAAAGAAGCGGAAGTGCACGAAAAGGAAGACCACGAGAAAAAAGAATTAATTGAAGCGCGCAACGTGGCGGACAGCATTGTTTATCAATCTGAAAAAACCCTCAAAGATACGGGAGAAAAAGTCAGCGAGGATTTCAAAAAACCCGTGCAGGAAAAAGTGGATGAATTAAAAAAGGTTTTAGAAAACAAAGACGCCACTAAGGAAGAGATTGAGACTAAAATGAAAGAGCTCACTGAAGTCGTGCAAAAGTTAGGCGCGGAAATGTATAAACAGGGCACCCCGCCCCAAAGCGCCGCCGGTGAAAAGGCCGCTTCCGAACATGGTGAAGAAGAACTCAAAGGCAAAAAGAATGATGGGGATGTAGTGGAAGGAGAAGTGGTAGAGGAAAAAAAGTGATAGAGTAATAGAGTGATGGAGATTGAGAAACAAGTAACAATTAACATTTAACAATTGACAGAGAACAGAGAAAGAGTGATGGAGAAATCAGATGATAGATGTTAGATGATAGATGTTAGATAGTAGGTTTTTTAATATCAATTGTCGGTTATCGTGAAAAACTATTAACTTTCAAAAAAACTTGTTTTGAATAGAAATAGGTCTAAAGTTTTGGCAGAAAAAATATGCAGCCAAATAAGTTTGTAAATTTCGGCGGCCGTTTCACTTGATAAGGAAAGATATTCCCCACGGGGAATATTTTTTTAAATTTTTGTTCTTTAATCCTTCAACTATGTCCACCCCAGAAAAAATTTTAACCGCGAAAGAAACACAAGAAGAAAAAGAACGAGGAGAAGAAGCCGTCCTCGAAAACACTTTGAATAAAATAAATGGAATAAAGTAAAAAATTGCACGACTTGTCGTATTGCAACTCAACTCAACCACTAATCAATCTTCCCCTTAAAGCTTAATTCCAGATTTGTGGTACAAATTATAGCAATCCCAGACACTTTTCTTATAATAAGAACGATTTTTAAAGAAT
Source organism: uncultured Candidatus Peribacteria bacterium (assembly GCA_964585215.1). Taxonomy (GTDB): domain Bacteria; phylum Patescibacteriota; class Gracilibacteria; order CAZPDC01; family CAZPDC01; genus CAZPDC01. The sequence goes on along the minus strand of CAZPDC010000034.1, from coordinate 2,198 downwards.
ATGCGTTTGCTACTTTTCACGGATGGTGGGGCACGAGGCAACCCCGGTCCCGCTGGTATCGGGTTTGTGATTCAAAACGAGAAAAGTGAAGTTTTGACTGATGGGAAAAAATTTCTGGGACGCGCCACTAATAATCAGGCGGAATATCAAGCCATCTTGGCAGGGCTAATCACCACACTTCAACTGAAACCCACGCAAATCGACTGTTTTCTAGATTCTGAATTAGTCGTTAAACAGCTCAACCGACAGTATCGTGTCAAAGAACTTGAACTCAAAAAATTATTTAAACAAGTCCAGCTGATTCTTTTTCAAAATCCACAGCTAAAGATCACTTTCACCCACATTCCCCGTGGTAAAAATAGATTAGCGGACAAACTCGTCAATGAAGCGATAGATGAAAAAACTCGAAACCCGAATCTCGAAACCCGAAACAAATTTAAATAACCAAAAACATAATGATCAAAACCAGTAGCTCTAAAATATACGACTTAGAATCAAGAACTTATGAATTCGCAAAGGGGTGTCGGGAGTTCGTCAAGCAATTACCCAAAACTATCGCCAATATTGAAGATGGCAAACAACTTATCAGGTCTTCTGGGTCTGTAGCGGCTAATTATATTGAGGCCAACGAAGCTTTAAGTAAAAAAGACTTCGTGCATAGAATTAAAATTTGTCGCAAGGAAGCAAAAGAAAGTTGTTTATGGCTAAAATTATGTGATATAGGGGTAGATCAAGATTTATCTAAAAAACAAGAAAGCCTCTTTAAAGAAGGGGTTGAGTTGATGAATATTTTTGGTTCAATTATTCGTAAATCAGCGTAATTTTGAAAATTTGAATATTGGAATTTTAATATTGTTTCGGATTTCGATATTCGGATTTAAATCATATCTCTTTGTATGCCTCTATATTCCATCAAGCATCTTTCTTCCTCCGATCCCCTTTTGCGGGACTACGATCTATTTGTTTTGACTCACCCTCAAGGTAATCTTTGGCAATCTAGTATTTGGGGAGAATTTCGCGAGAAAGCCTTTCCGCGAGAAATCAAAACCCTACGCTTGGCGGTTTTGGAAGAAACCAGAATCGTGGCCACTTGTCAGCTTTTGCTTCAACGCTTGCCTTTTCAAAAAAGCTGGTTGTACGCTCCGCGCGGACCATTGCTAGATTGGAATAATCAGGAAATCAAGCAACTGCTTTTTCAGGAAATTCAAAAAATCGCGCGTTTATCCAACACGATTTATCTACTCTTTGATCCCCTCTTGGAAAAAAATGAAGAACATCTTTTTCAGTTGCCAGTTATTAGTTGCCAGTTGCCAGTTGCCACACACGCGCAACAGTATCCTCAGACGCTCCTGCTGGATTTGACCAAAACGCCCGAACAACTTTTGTCCGAGATGAAACCCAAGGGTAGATACAACATTAAATTAGCGGAGAAAAAAGATGTTCAGATTAGACGTGGCACCAGCAAAGATCTCTCTGTTTTTTATAATCTTGTTCGTCAAACCACACAGAGAGATGGTTTCCAAAGTCACCAACAAAACTACTACCAAACTATGTTGGAAGTTTTTCGGAAGAAAAATTTAATTGAGCTTTTTTTGGCCGAATACCGAGGAGAGGTTATTGCCGGCGGGATTTTTCTGTTTTTTGGCAAACAAGCCGTATATTACTATGGCGCTTCAGCCGACCAGCACCGCAACTTGATGGCCCCCTATCTTTTACAGTGGCACGCGATTTTGGAAGCGCGCCAGCGCGGTTGCAAAATTTACGACTTTTTAGGAATTTCTTCCGACCGTCTCGCGGGAGTAACCGATTTCAAATTGAAATTCGGTGGCAAAGAAACAAGGTGGGTAGGAACTTATCAGATCACTTATAAACCAGTTTGGAACTGGCTAATTAGAACAGCGAAATTAATTAAGAGAGTAATTAGAAAATAAATTCCAAATGTCAAGCTCCAAACAATAATTAAATTTTAATTTTCTAAATTTCAAACAGTTTTTTAAGTTTTGACTATTTGGTTATTAGAATTTGTTTAGGATTTGGTGCTTGTGATTTGGTGCTTTAAACTTGTTTGGTGTTTGGAATTTGGAATTTAGAACTAATTCAGGGTCATACGCTTTTTCCTTTGATTAAATAAGTTCCCCTCTTTAAGCCCCCTTGATAAAGGGGCACCAAGAAAAGCTCCCCCTTGATAAAGGGGCACC
>CAZPDC010000033.1:0-7268 GCA_964585215.1 uncultured Candidatus Peribacteria bacterium | reverse complement strand
GAAATACGCGCAAGGGAACTCAAACCCCCCAGACCCCCCTTATCAGGGGGGCAGATAAAAGAATCCTGACTTGTCAGGGGAAGGGTCTCTTGCTTTGAGATTTTTCCCCCTCTCTATGTAATCGGGAGAGTCAGAATGACTTTATGATTTTTTGAATTTGGAATTTGGAATTTGTTTGGTAATTGGAACTTGGTAATTAGAATCTTTCACTTTATTCCAATTTTTCCGCCAACTCTCGAATACCCCATATTTCCACTACTTGCAGTTTAGTTTTAACTTTACTGCTTTTGGGCAAAAAAACCTGTTTAAAACCTAGCTTTTCGGCCACTTGCAGTCTTTTTTCTAGATCCTGCACGGGGCGGATTTCACCTGTCAAACTAATCTCTCCTAAAAAGAGGGTCTGAATCGGCAAGGGTTTATTGAGCCGACTGGAACAAAGGCTGGCCGCCAGAGCCAAGTCCGCGGCCGGTTCTTTCACGGAAAGTCCTCCCATCACGGAAGCGTACACATCAAAAGTATCCAATTTAATCTTGGTGTATTTAGCCAAAACCGCCAAAGTTAAATCTAGACGACGACTATCCACGCCCGCCGCCAGTCTTTTAGGATAACCAAACTTGGTAAAATTGGTCAAGGTTTGAATTTCCAATAAGAACGGCCGCGAACCTTCACGCGCCGCCGTAATCGCCGCGCCAATTTTGGGTTGTCCCACCGCTTCCAAAAAAGCGCCCCCCGGATTCTTTACTTCTTCCAATCCTTTTTCTGTCATCGTGAAAATACCTACCTCGTCTGTCGCGCCAAAACGATTTTTAATCCCCCGTAAAATCCGAATACTTTGTCGTTCTTCTCCTTCCAAAAACAAAACCGCGTCCACTAGATGTTCCACGGTTTTGGGACCCGCCAAGTCCCCTCCTTTGGTAATCTGGCCAATCAACAAGAGTGTTTTTCGTTGGCGTTTGGCGTATTGCAAAAGTGTCTCCGTGGTATTGCGCACTTGAGCCACGCTCCCACTTTGATTGGGCAGATTTTCACTGCTCACCGTTTGAATGGAATCCACTACCACAAAATCGGGTTGATAAACTTCCAGCGCCGCCAAAATATTTTCCAGATTATTTTCATGAGCCACTTTAATCTTCGTGCTTTTGAGACCCAAGCGCGTCATTCTCTCCAAAACCTGTTCCGCCGCCTCTTCCCCGGAAAAATAAAAAACTTCCAAGGCCTGTTCAGTAATTTTATCCGTGATTTGAGCGACTAGGGTGGATTTTCCGATTCCCGGCTCCCCTCCCAGCAAAAAGACACCCCCCGGACTAAAACCACCTCCTAAAACATTGTCTAATTCAGACAAACCAGTTTTAATCAGCCGCCGTGAATTTTTTTGGTAGGCTTGTAGTCCCAAAGGCTGAACCATTTCACGCGGGAAAGAAGTCAATTTTTTAGATTCTTTGGTAACCACTTTTTCCACGAAACTATTCCAGGCAGAACAACTGGGACATTTACCCAACCAACGCGAAGAAGTAAAATCACATTTCTGACAATGATAAGTGGTTTGAGTTTTCATTGTTCTGGTTTTAAAGAATCGGTTTGATGACTTAACTTCTTTTCTTTTAATTCAGTGATTAAATTCACTAATTTTTCAGGGTAAGGTATGTGATTAATAAATTTGGTTTGTCCCACACCGGAAAGATTAATCCTTAAGGTGCCAAATTTAAAAGAATTAGCCCATAGTCCATTAGTGAAAGCTTTAATATCCTGAATCTCCCGCAGATCAATCGCGCTCCTTTCGTCAATGAAAATCAAGGTTTGCTTAATATCAATTAAACGGTAGTTTGTCACGAAAAACACGCGCAATACATAGCCGTAGATTGTGAATAAAAACTTATACATATAAAAAGTCATAGCCGCCACAAAAAGTAAACCCAGAGTTAATCCAATGTCCGTATGTCTAAAAAATTGTGATTCTGAAACGATGATCAAAAGGATTAAAATTAACATCAAGGATTCCAGAATAATTTTTCCCAATGGCCAAAGTAAAACTACCGCGTGCTTACGAAAGAAAAAACAGAACTCCTCTCCTGGGTGTTGTCCGGGAAAAATAATTTTATGACGCTCTAAAAATTTACTTTTACCAAACATAAATTAAAAGTGCGGTAGTAGTGGCGCAAACCACTAAAATATAAATCAGAGAAAAAAAGATTAAATGCGTATGGGTAAGGTGCCGACCAAGATCCACATCGTACTGTTTGGGGAAATGAAAAAGCGAGTGTTTCTGGTAAAAAATCACTATTCCCGCTATACCAATTATAATGATGACCAGATTAACCACGACAAGTAATAAGAGGAGAGCAAAGGGCATAGAAGCGAAAGTAAATAGTTTGTAGTGAGTAGGAGAAGTTTGTCATTCCCGTCCCGATTAAATCGGGGAAATCCATACTTTTAATTTTTAATTCCTAATTTCTAATATCTAATTAAATGTCAAATTCCAAAGCCTAAATACCAAATGAATGCTTAAATGTTTAAAATTTAAATTGAAGTTTTAATATTTGGTATTCATTGGAAATTGGAAATTTCTCTACCTCCCTCTTTATGACTCTATAACTTTGTGACTTTATCACTCTTACTCCTCTTTCCCGCAACAGTTCTTGTATTTTTTTGGTGTGCCATCCAACCTTTTTGCTCCACAAGGACAAGGGTCATTGCGACCCACTTTGGGTCCCTCTCTGGTCACCGTCTCATTTGCCTTTACTACTTTAACGGGCGTAACCACGCCTTCTTCTTTTTCTAAATTAGCGGACTCAATCACTCCTTCAATTTCTTCCGCGTTAGTTTGGAGCTGATTTATTTCTGGCGCGCGAGCTAAAATTTGGCTCGGTAAGATCGTTTCAATTTCAATCTTAAACAGGATACTCACGGTGTTCGTCGCGATTGCATTCAGGAGTTTCTGAAACAAGATGTAGCTCTCACGCTTATACTCAATTAAAGGATCCAGTTGCGCGTATCCGCGCAAAGCAACTTGTTCCCGCAGATACATCATATTATCAATGTGTTCCATCCAAAGCAGATCAATACTGCGCAGATAAACGTTTTTCTCCACACTTCTCAAAATCCGCGGATCGGGCAAGGTTTTTTCTTTTTCCGTGTACCGCGTCAAAAATAAGTTTTGTAGGCTAGACGCGACTTCTTCTTTGGTGGGAAGCGCGCTAAATTGTTCTTTTTCTTGCTCATTTAAACCAATCCCCAACGCGCGCGCGGTTTCGTAAATCTCTTCAAAATTCCATTCCGCTCTGTCGTTTGAACCAGTCTGATTCAAGACAATCCCTTCTGCCTCCTTTTGGATTAATTCCAAAATATCCGCCTTGAGATTTTCTTTCTCTAAAATCCTGCGTCGACGTCCGTAGATAATACCACGGTGTTTATTCATCACATCATCGTATTCCAAGACATGTTTACGAGTATCAAAGTGGTAGCCTTCCACTCTTTTTTGCGCGCTTTCAATGGAGTGGGAAATCATTCTATTTTCAATCGGCAAATCATCCGGAACCTTCAGTGTATCCATTAAACCTTTCATCTTCTCACCACCAAAAATCCGCATCAAGTCATCTCCCATGGATAAGAAAAATTGCGACTCGCCCGGATCGCCTTGTCGTCCCGAGCGACCACGCAACTGGTTGTCTATTCGGCGGGATTCATGTCTTTCCGTACCTAAAATAGCCAGACCTCCTGTCTCTACTACTCCTTCGCCCAGTTTAATATCTGTACCGCGTCCCGCCATATTTGTGGCAATCGCCACACGCCCCTTTTCCCCGGCGCGCGCAACAATTTCCGCTTCCTTCTCGTGGTGTTTAGCATTTAAAACATCGTGTGGAATACCACTACGTTTAAATAAATCCGCTAGTAGTTCAGATTTTTCAATCGAAATAGTCCCGATTAAAACCGGTTGTCCACGCGCGTGTTTTTCCTTTACATTTTCCAGCACCGCGTTGAATTTAGCCTCTTCGGTTTTGAAGATCATATCCGGCTTATCTGCCCGAATACAGGGTTTATGCGTGGGAATCACTATGGTTTCCAATTTGTAGATTTTAGAAAATTCCTCGGCTTCCGTGACCGCCGTACCAGTCATGCCCGCGATTTTATGAAAAAGCCGAAAGTAATTTTGAAAAGTAATCGTGGCCAAAGTTTTACTTTCTCGTTGCACTTGTACGCCTTCTTTAGCCTCCAGGGCCTGATGTAGTCCTTCACTAAAACGCCGGCCGGGCATTAGTCGTCCCGTAAATTCATCCACAATTAAAATCTCTCCATCCTTGACCACATAATCCACTTCTTTTTTGTAAACCGTGTGCGCCCGCAGGGCCTGTTCAATATGGTGCACCTCCTGCACTCCTTTTTCTGTATAAATGTTTTCTACACTCAAAAGTTCTTCCATCTTTTTAATGCCCTCTTCCGTCAAAGTGGCAGTTTTAAGCTTCTCATCAATATTATAATGCACGTTTTCCTGTAGAAGCAGGATTAGTTGGGCATATTGCCGATACTTAGAAACGGCTTCTTCAAAAGGAGCGGAAATAATCAACGGCGTGCGCGCTTCATCAATTAAAATTGAATCACATTCATCCACAATGGCATAATGTAGTTCACGTTGAACTACGTGTTCTAACTCTACCGCCATATTGTCTCGCAAATAATCAAAACCAAATTCATTATTGGTGCCATAAGTGATCTCGCAAGCGTAAGCTTGTCTGCGCTCTGCGACATTCAATCCGTGTATAATCACACCCACCGACAAACCCAAAAAACGGTAAACTTCACCCACCCATTCCGCGTCCCTTTGTGCCAGATAATCATTCACGGTCACCACGTGCGTGCCGCGAGAAGAGAGAGCATTTAAATACATCGGCGCGATGGCCGCGAAGGTCTTGCCTTCTCCAGTTTTCATTTCCGCAATCTTGCCTCGATGTAAAACAATGCCACCCAAAAGTTGTTCATCATAAGGCAGAATCTCCCAAATCATTTCACGTCCCCGTATCAACCACTTTTTCCCCAAAAGCCGCCGACAAGCATTTTTAACAGCTGCAAACGCTTCAATCAATAAGCCTTCCAATAATTCTTCTTCTTTTTTTAAAATAATCTCTTTGCACTCTTTAATTTTTAGATTTAACTCTCCTGCTTCTTCATACCGACAGGCTCGCTCTGCTTCTTCGAGTTTGTTTTCCAATTGTTCTTTTTCGCGCGCCAAACTCGCCACACCCGCTTTAATTTTATTTTTAAATTCCTCTGTTTTAGCTTTCAATTCTGCTTCGGAAAGTTTTTGATATTCCTCTTCTTTTTGGTTGATTAATTTCACCAAAGGCCAGAGCTGATTTATCTCTTTTTGGTTTGAATCTCCCATAATTTTCCCAAGCAGTTTCGCTAGCATAGAACCAACTTTTAATTAAAATTTCCTTCCAATAGGAGTGTACGGGCATTAATTTTACTGGTAAAATTAACTTTTGTGAAGCCGGCCGTAAAATTTGGCCAGAATTTCTTTAAATCCAAACTTATAAAATTTTGCCCGATCGTTTTTTGATTGATAGTTTGCCAAATTAAAGTATAAGCGTTTTCCTTCTGCGCGAATTGATCCAATGTCTTTTTGGCCAAATCTAAAGAAGAGGTGATGATCAAGAAATGCTCTTTCCAAAAATAGGCAGGGTGAAAAGTTCCTGTTTTAAAATTCAAATAAAAAAGCGTGGTTTCTCGATAGTTTTCCTTACCTTCGGTATAAATGTCCGGTTCCGCGTAAACCTCTTTTCCTACCGTTCCATCGGGCAACACGAATTCACGCACACGCGGCACTAAACGCAATCGACTCGTTTGTTTAAAAGCGCGTTCAATTTTTTCCAGTTTAGCCTGAGCGACTTTAACGTCTTGCACTTCTAGAACTAGCTCTCCCGCCGGTTTAGTTTTTTCCCAGTTTAATCCCAGCGCGAATTCTCCTCTGCTAAAATCCAACAAGTCTTCTTCCCAATCTAGTCCTTCTCCCACGTAAGTTTTGAGCCAATGTCGAATTAAACTCTCAAAAACAATCCTTAAGCTTAGTTTTTCTCCTTCATAAAAAGCCGCCCCGCTTTGAACTAGACTGAAAAAATCATTCCCCGCGTAAACCAAAGTGGGAAAATCGGGCAAAAAAGCGAGGGCACCACCTCGGTAAAAACGTTCCTGATTAAAAAAATCCCAGACCCCAGGGGGAGCATCCACCGATAAGCTAAACCAAGAAGGTTGATCCGAAAATAGTTTAAAATTTAGAACGCTTCCTCCAATCTTCTCTAAAAAAGGTCGCGCGAAAACCTGCCAATCTTCCGGAATTTGACCGAGGTACTGCTTGGTCAAAAGAGGCAGATTAAAATACAGCCAGTCAAAATACTTTTTATCAGACAAGACCAAGTGGGCATAGGTTCGATCTTGGCTCAGTCTCAAAACTTGCTTCTTTTGAACCTGCTCGATCTCCTGGAATACTTGCGGATTAAAACTCACCACCAAAAAACGAGAGAGGGTTAAAAATTGCAGGGCTATTTGATCGTCCTTTAAATTTATTTGTGTCTTTTTGAATATCTCCGGGTGGTTAATGGTTAAAAACAAAACCGGTTCCCAGCCTTGTTCCATCAAAAGATAACCACCCTTCACACGCGGGCTCATCCACGCAGAGAAATCTTTGGTCTCATCGGATAGATTTAATTTATCCGTGGGCAGACCAACTTTATTCAGCTTGGCGATAACCTCTTTTCTCCAATCTGTTTTCTGATCGGAGATGGTCAAAGAAAAAATATTCACCGTTTTGGTTTGCGGTAAAAAATCGGCAATTTCCCGCCAAAACAAGATTTGATAAACCAGTGCTCCCAAAAAAACTAACCCCAAAACCACCACCACGATCCCCGCTCCCAATTTGGTTTTTTTGTCCAGAAAAAAGCTTTTTACGGCCATAAATTCTGCCCGTAAATGCCACCGATTTTTACGATGTTTGAATAATTTCTTGAGCATGTTTTTTAACCAAACCACTGCCTTTTTCCAGTAAATCTTTGGCCAAACTTTTAGTTTGTTGGACAATTGAATTTGAGGCTTAAGCATACTTATAAATGACCTTTTCAAATATAAGCCAAAGCCGAGCTAAAGCAATGAAAGCATACAAAAAAACAGGGTTAGACCTTAAATGTACCCAAAGGGGGATCATACGTTTTTTCCTTTGAGAAAATTTTGAGCTAAATTATTTAATCATCCTCTTGAAGAGATTTTTCCTGTGTCTGCCC
>CAZPDC010000032.1:0-7292 GCA_964585215.1 uncultured Candidatus Peribacteria bacterium | reverse complement strand
AATAATTGAAAATTGGTTATTCTTTGAAAATTGATCTTTGAAAATTGAAAATTCTATTTATATCTTTTTAATTTCTTTTTCTTTTCTTTCCAATCCGGAACTAGCTTTTCTACTTCTTGCCAAAAATTTGGACCATGCCCTTTAATTTTCAAATGTACCAGTTCGTGAAGCGCCACGTACTCCAAAAGTTCGGGCGGCATCAAAAGCAATTTAGCGTTCAGGCTAACGTTGCCCCTATGACTACAGCTTCCCCAGCGCGAGTTCATTAATTTAAGCTTAACCTGTTTTAATTCTCCCAAACCATACTGTCGGTTTAGTCCTTTTAATTTCTCTCCAACTTCTCCTTGTTTTTCCACTGCCAACTTTTTTAATTCCGCCCTGGAGATATTTTGCAGAACCACCTTTTTACCTTGTTCGCGCTTTAAATAGTTTTTCATTTTTTTCAACAACTTTTCCAAATGTTCTTTTTTTTGTTGCCCATTCAAATACGCGGAAAGTCTAAGCACAACTTTGCCCTCTTTCAAGCCAGCCGAAGAATTTTTCTTTCTCAAAAATATCACCTCCACAGGATAGTGTTTGCCTTCAACCTCAAGCACAGGATCGTTGTGGATAGGATTAATCTTAAAGTCAAACATCCCTTGATTTAAATCTTACTCACTCTTACATTGAGTCTGTTAGAAAAGCAACTAGGTTATGAGTTGCAAGTTGTAAGTTTTGAGTTTTTGTTTTAGTGTTTTTATGTTTTTATGTTTCCTATGATTCTCGGCATTGACTGTCGTCTCTTTTCCACCTCCTTCGGCATCGGACGTTACACTTTTGAATTAGTGCGCAATCTGATTAAATTGGATCAAGTCAACACTTACTATCTTTTCGGCTATCAAGCCGATTTTAAAAATTTCAAAACGCCCGTAAATTTTCACAAAGTAATCACGGAAATTCCGATTTACTCTTTTAAGGAACAGCTCTCTTTCTGGAGGGTCTTACGCCGCTACCCCTTAGATCTCATGCATTTTACTCATTTTAGTTCTCCGCTTTTATACCGCCGCCCCTGCATTGCTACTATTCACGACATTACCCACACCGTTTACCCGGGACGTAAAAAATCGCATTTTTTCCATCGCTTTAGTTATACCCTCGTAATCAGCTCCTTGCTTAAAAGGGCCAAACAATTGATCGCTGTTTCCCAGTTTACCAAAAATGATTTAATTCGCCATTTTCAGGTCCCCTCCTTAAAAATCAGGGTTATTTACGAAGGCGTGGCGGATGAATTCAAACCTATCCGACAAAAAACCCTACTAGCCAAAACCTTGAAAACATTCAAGCTAAAACCCGGATTCCTACTTTATACCGGAGCCCACCGCTACCATAAAAATTTAACCAATTTAATTCTAGCCTTTGAAAAACTGACTAAAACCAAGGACTTTTCTGCCGATCTGGTAATCACAGGCAAGCCGGATCCCCTATACCCTGAACCAGAGCAATTAGCTAAAACCCTGCGGCTTCAAAAAAGAGTGCGCTTTTTGGGGGCAGTGTCAGAAAAAGATTTAATCAATCTTTACAACCTGGCCAGTCTCTATGTTTTTCCTTCACTGTATGAAGGTTTTGGGCTCCCTCTCTTGGAGGCTATGGCCTGTGGCACGCCCGTTGTTTGCAGTAATGCTTCTTCTCTACCCGAAGTCGCGGGCCGTGATGCCGCTTTGCTTTTTGATCCAACTAATCCTCAAGAAATCGCGCAAAAAATTCTGGTGCTTTATCAAGATCCTGCTCTGCAAAAAAAACTTATCCGTAGCGGCTTTAAACGACTAAAGCAATTTTCCTGGGAAAAAATGGCCAGAGAAACCCTGGGGATATATAAGAAGTATGAATAATGAATTATGTATAATGGGAGGCGCGAGTCTCATTCACTCACGTTGTCAGAGCAAATCTCTGATACTCTAAATATAATGTCAAATTACAAAACCCAAATGCTAAATGAATACTTAAATGACTAAATGCTAAATTTTTAATCATTTGGATTTTGGATTTGATTTGACATTTAGATTTTGGCATTTGATTTTCGCTAATTATCTTCCCCTCCTTTTTTCTCCATCACTCTATGACTTTGTGACTTTATCACTCTTTCTCATGCCTTTCGTTCCTCTCTCCACCCTCATCCCCAAAACCGCTGCCAAGTACGCGCTCAAAGAAACCCTGGAAGCTTCTTGGGTGGTTTATCAATGTACCCAGATTTTAAATACTGATTTTCCCCAACTCGCCTCTTCTCTTCAGGTTTCTCGCTATAAAAACAAAATACTGACTATACAGACGCAAACCGCTTGTGTTGCTCAAGAAATTAAACTCAATCAAGCCAATTTTGCTAAAGCTCTGAAACAAAAAGGAATTATTGTCAATAAAATCAGCTTGAAAATTGGCTCAAAATAGCGATTCTGTTCTTGAACAATTTTATTAGCTCTGGTATAATTATTTTAGAATCATTTTAACTTATTTTTATAACAAACTGCTTATGAGAAAGCTCCGCAAACTTTGGGATGGTTCCACAATTGGCCTTAGTGGCCTGGTTCTCTTCTTGGTTTCTACCGTCAGTGCTTTGGCGGCTGAAACAGATATTCTTAAGGAACAAGATCGCTTAGGTGTAACTAGTACTACCTTTTTACGACAGGGCGTGGTGAATATTGTTAATTACGGACTAGGTTTCTTGGGTTTAATCGCGGTTTTAATGATTGTGTACGCGGGCGTGAAATTAGTTTCTTCGGCTGGCAGTGAGGAGGCTATGAAGTCAGGCAAGAAAACAATTGGTTACGCGATTGTTGGTATTATCATCATCTTCCTTTCTTTCGCCATTGTTAACTGGATTATTCCTGCCACAGGAGGTATTCCTTCTCAATAATCAGTCAATCAATCTCGATAAAAAAAGAGAGATGGCATTGGGTCCTCTCTCTTTTTTTAGGTTATCGGAGCTTAAGCCTCTTCAGCAATTGAGATTTTGCCCATGATCCCCAGTTTTTCCTCTCCAATAGGAACTTCTCCAATTTGTTCTTGAATAATTACAGTCTCTTTGGTTATTTTCATAATCTGTCGACGAGGAATCAACCGACTATGTGTTGACCAAAAAATTAGTCTTTTATGACTGCTTTCTAGTTGAGTAACTAGAAAATTGTTTGCCTCAAAAGAAAAATCTTTCACCCAGCCCAAACAAACTCCCGCCTGATTGAGTACCTTAAAACCAATCAATTTAACCACTTTGGTTTGCCAAGCCCCCGCCCTACAGATTTCCGCTGAAGTATATAAAACCTCTTCATTTTGAATGAAAACTGAATCTTTTTTCCAATCCAGTACATCTTCCGTATTCAACAAAAATCGTTCATCTGAGATTAAACTTTTCACTTCCAATGCCCGTACTTTAAAACTCAAAGGGTCCACCAAAAAACCCGCCGCTATTCCGATTGCCATTTCCGCGCTGAAAGCAAAAACCGCTTTTCCCAAACTGGTTGCGACACTTTCCTGCATAAGTTTTACTTAACCGCGATAAGATTTGTAGCACTGATTAATTTTTCTCCGTTTAACTGCTCCAGCTCCATATAAACTTTAAACAAGCCAATCTTGTCGGGATAAACAAAAAAATTAAGGTATTCACTCTTAATCTCTGCGGGAGTAAATTCCTGCCAAACTATAGGCAACTCACCTTCCCCTGTGGCCTGCACGATTAATTTGATTTCTTTAGTTTGAGCCAAAACATCTTGCGCGATAAAAACCTTAACCGCCAAAACTTCTCCCAGACGGACATTCGTACCAGTTACAGGGGATAACAAAACTAACTTTTCATCAGAATGAATCGGTAAAGGGATTATGAAATTCAAGCTAACTTCGTCTTTGCTCGGATTGCCCGCTTCATCCCAAGCTTCCAAGGTTAAAAGATGGGTTCCTTCAGAAAAAAGTTGTGGATCAAGCCAAAGACGTGTTTCAAAGGGTCTTTCCGTCAGTGTTTTAATTAAAGTTCCATCTAAAGAGAAAGTTACCTTAGCGATCTGGGATTGAAAATCGCGCGCTTCGGCTAGCAAGTCCACTTCTTCTCCTAGATAAAAATCAGCGCCACTCGTGTAATGCGCCAATTTCACCACGGGGGGCGTATTGTCCTGCGCAACAATTTTCACCACCATACTCGCCTCAGTTTGGTAGAAATTTTGATCGTATAAAACCGCTTTGATAGTATGCGAGGAGCCCACCACAAAACGCGAGGGAATCCGCAGTTGACCAATATAAGGCGCGGTAGTCTGTGTGTCTTTTAGTTTATCATCTAAAAAATACACCACCTTGTTAACCCCATTACTAGAATTAATTTGGGGTACCACTTCTAAGTTACCAACGACAACCCCGCCAAAAACAGCGGGAGAAATTAAGATCAAACTAAGTTGGCCAGGCAAGACCGCGTTTTGACAAAGCGGGCTTTCTTCTTCGGGCAAAGCTCCCAAAATCCGTTTGCTTTGGAAAAATTCTGGATGCTCCGCGACCCATTTCTTAATTCCCTCCACCCATTCCGGAAAATTAGGATCTTCACTTTGCGCTTTGAGTACTGGGATCTCCTCCACCGCTCCTGGAGGACATTTTTCATTCGCCAATAACCGATTTCTTTTATCAATTTTAACCAAACTAAAGGCATCATCAAATTCCGTTGGCACTGCGTAACTGGCAAAAAGTTCATTGACGCGAAATTGACGCGGAGTTTCTGAAGAAACCAGTTTGCCGGAAAGCGAACTGACCTCCCGCCAAACTACCCCTTCAGGTATAACAAAAGGAACCTCAGCCCGGTCCTGTAGAGCTTTCACCATAAAATCATGCCAGATATGCGTCACCACGGCAAAACCACTGGAACCTTTTTTCATCGGCTTCCCGTCCGTGTTGCCCGCCCAAACTGTCGTGATAACTTCCGGCGTATAGCCAATCACCCAACCATCCAAGGGCAGATTCACTTCCTTGGAAAGTCTTTTACTGCTTGTTCCTGTTTTGACCGCGCTTGTGCGTCCCGGCAATCGCAAGGAAACATTCCAGCTTTCCGGACGCGCCGTATCGTCCGCCAAAATATTATTGATCAGATAGGCCACTCTTTCGTCCAAAACCCGCTTGCCCGTATTCTTTTCCGGTAGATATTTTTCCAGTAAATTACCTTCACTGTCACGTACTTCCAAAAGTGGCGTGAATGCTCGGTAAAGCCCTCCCGAGGCAAAAACCGCGTAACCTTCCGTCATGCGCAAGGGGGTCATTTCTCCCGCGCCTAGTGCCAGTGGCCAACCATAATTGTATTGTTTTTCCGGCGGCAAGCCTTCATTAATTCTATTTTTAAATTCACGCAAATCTTTAATCCCGATGCTATCCATAAAATCCAAGATACTCTCCTCCCGTCCCGCTAAAAAATAAGTTTTAGCCGCGGGCAGATTGCGGGAATAATCCAAAGCACGTCGCACCGTCAGGGGACCCAAAAAATCTTCGTCAAAATTTTGAGGTTCATCCGGACCAATCTTGGTCGGTACATCCCAAAGAATACTGCCCGGAGATAAGGTTCCGTGCAAAAAAGCGGTGGCGTACACAAAAGGCTTAAAAGAAGAACCGGGCTGTCGCTTACTTAAAACCAGGTTGACCTTTCCTTCAATTTCGTCGTTAAAATAATCCCGCGAACCCACCATGGCTAAAATTTCTCCCGTTTGCACATCCACGCTCACCAGCGCTTCGTTATTGGCATCATAATTCGCGAGATTAAAATCCGCTTTGTTCGCGATAGTTTCTTCCGCTATTTTTTGCAAACACAGATCCAGCGTAGTGCGTACTTTCAATCCCCCCTTTTCCACCAGCTCCTCTCCGTAACGTTCTTCCAAAATTTTCTTCACGTAGAAAACGAAATGCGGCGCTTGAATATTCTCACGGTTGCGGCTAAAAACCAATTCGCGTCCCGCGCGCCAAGCTTGCGAAAATTCCTCTTCGGTAATGTATTTTTCTTCCAGCATTTGACGCAAAACCAAGTCTTTCCGACCCGGTACGTAATTGGGATCACTGTAGTCTTTACACTCCCCCTCCACTAAACCCTCCTTAAAGAGGAGCGGGTTAATCAACCAGTCTTTGAAACTTTGTCGATTAATTTCAAAAGTCCTTTGAGTTACCGCGCGCGTGGGCAGATTATTAATCAAAATCTCCAGCTTGAGATTGCCCAATAGAAACTCCAAGGAATCCGTAATCTTTAAATCACGCTCTTCTCCTTTTTGCAGAAAAAACTCACGCGTATCTTTACCGTCAATCTTCACCCTCAACCAGATTTTATCTTTGGCGATTAATTTAAAATTCAACTCTCCTTTTTGAAAAATCAAAGCACCCTCTTCTTCCTTTGTATCAGCTAAACGACAATACCCCATCAGTTTGCGTAAGTTTTGCCCGTAAGGCGAGTAATAGGTGGGCGCTTTGGGCAAAGAGGCGATCACCGCGGACTGGACCAGGTTGAGTTCGGAAGCCTGTTTGCCAAAAAAAGTTAAAGCCGCCTGCTGTACCCCATAGGCATTGGAGCCAAAAGGAATTTGATTGAGATAAAGTTCCAAGATTTCCGCCTTGCTGTATTGCCGTTCCAATCTTAAGGCCAAAATCACTTCTTTCAGTTTACGGATAATACTTTTGCGCGGAGAAAGAAAAATATTACGCGCCAGCTGTTGAGTAATCGTACTGCCACCCTGCTGTAAGGTTTGATTCCGCAGATTAGCCAAAAAAGCCCGCAAAATAGAAACCGGGTCAAAGCCCCAGTGCTCGTAAAAATCTTTATCCTCCACGGCTACGAAAGCTTTGGGCAAAAAAGGCGAGACTTGCCCTAGGGAAACATAAGTGCGATTTTCATCACCATAAATACTGTACAGTTCATTATCTTCACGGTCATAAATCACCGTGGACTGCACAATTCGCAGATTTTTTAAATCTTTCAGACTCGGCATACCCCACATTAAAACCACTCCCAAAATCACAAACCCCAAAACCAGCGTTCCTCCCAAAACAGTCAAGATTTTAAACCAATTATCGTTGATTCCACGCGTGGGTTTACTTAAAATTGCCCTCCTGTAGGAAGACTGTGGCAAGCCGGTGATTCTTCTTTTATTAAAATTAAACAGGGCTAGTTTTTTAAGAATATAATTCGCTTCCGCATTGTATGCCTGTCTTTTCTCTTTTTCAACTTCTGTCAATTGCTAAGTTGGACACCAGCCCTAAAATGGGGGCAGTAGATTTTTAGTTTGAAAAAAGAATCAGACATAGAAAGCAGTGGCACA
>CAZPDC010000031.1:0-7466 GCA_964585215.1 uncultured Candidatus Peribacteria bacterium | reverse complement strand
GGAGGTTGGCTTAGAAGCAGCCACCCTTTAAAGAAAGCGTAACAGCTCACTGGTCTAGTGATCTTGCACCGACAATGTAGCGGGGCTCAAGGCTTATACCGAAGCTAAGAAATTTGTCCGCAGGACAAGGAAATTTGAATTTAAGGTTTTAAATTTTCTCGTCCTGCGGGCTAGTTGGTAGAGGAGCGTTCTCTTCTGCAGTGAAGTT
Source organism: uncultured Candidatus Peribacteria bacterium (assembly GCA_964585215.1). Taxonomy (GTDB): domain Bacteria; phylum Patescibacteriota; class Gracilibacteria; order CAZPDC01; family CAZPDC01; genus CAZPDC01. The sequence goes on along the minus strand of CAZPDC010000031.1, from coordinate 7,258 downwards.
CTGCCGTAAGGCAGGGTGGAGCGGAGAGAAGTGACAATGCTGGCATGAGTAACTTTAACCCGGTGAAAACCCGGGTCACCGCATACCCAAGGTTTCCCACGCAACGTCAATCGGCGTGGGGTTAGTCGGTCCTAAGACGAAGCCGAAAGGCGTAGCCGATGGACGACAGGTTAATATTCCTGTACTACACTTTTTTCGCCCAATCTTTTCTTTATTGAAGGGTTATTCTGGAGATGGAATAAACTTCGGTTTGTTCTATTGAAGGATTAATCTGTTAGATAAAGAAGGGATAGCAACGGGGGGACACAGCCTGAATAATTGAGCCGGTTAATGAATTCCGGTGTAAGTTCTAAGAAGTAGCAAGTAGGTAAATCCGCTTACAAGTACCTTCGGGTACAACTTCAAGGAACGATGCCAAATGTCCCGACTTGTCGGGATGAGTCAGTGATTTTAAGCTGTCAAGAAAATCCTCTAGCGAGAAAAGAGTGTAACCGTACCGCAAACCGACACTGGTGGGTGAGTCGAGTAGACTCAGGTGAGCGAGATAACCCTTGTTAAGGAACTCGGCAATTAAGCGTCCGTAACTTAGGAATAAGGACTCCCCTTACCGTGCTTTGCACGGAAATTCCAAATTACAAAATCCAATTTCCAAATAAATTAAAATGATCAAAATCTAAATTTCCAAAAGTTTAGAATTTTGAATTTAAAAAATTGATTATTGTTTGAGATTTGGTATTTGATTTTTGGAGCTTCCGCGCAGGGCGCGGTGTGGGGCGCAGCGAAAGAACTCAGGCGACTGTTTATCAAAAACTTAGGTCTCTGCAAACTCGCAAGAGTATGTATAGGGGCTGATGCCTGGCCAGTGCCAGAAGGTTAAGAGGAGGAGTGCAAGCTCCGAATTTAAGCCCTGGTGAACGCCGGCCGTAACTATAACGGTCCTATGGTAGCGAAATTCCTTGTCGGGTAAAACTGTCGGAAAGCTTGCCCGAATATTACGGTAACGTGATATAAGTAAACTGGCTAATATCGGTGAAAGCTAAGTCTTGTCTTTGTAAGAAGGGAAGATATGCTAATACCGAGGGAACCCCGCTGGGCGGGGACCCGTAACGACTGATTCGAAAGATGAGGCTTGTCCCTCTCTAAAGGGGATGGGCAATACGCCAGCTCTTGTTTTAAAAAAATAAACCATGGATTTTGCCTCTTATATTACTGGATTTACTGATGGAGAAGGTTGTTTTTCTGTTTCTTTTAATTTGCGCGCCAAATTAAAGATCGGCATAGAAGTAAGACCGAGCTTTTCTCTGACGCAGCACAAAAGAAGCCTGTCTATTTTAGAGCAAATTCAACACCATTTTGCTTGTGGAGAAATTCGTTTCTCCAAAAAGGATCAAACTTATAAGTGGGAAGTGAGGAGTTTAATTGATTTAATCAAGAAGATTATCCCTCATTTTCAAAAGTATCCTTTGCTGACAAGTAAAAATAGCGATTTTGAAAAATTTACACGAATTTGCGAATGGATGTATACAAATAAACACCTTAATCCAGTCTATCTAGAACAAATTGTTTTACTAGCTTACACAATGAATCAAAGTGGTAAGCGTAAGTATGACAAAGCAAAACTCCTAAAGCTTATAACAAGATGAAGATATAGTCTGATCTTGCGCGAAAGCGTTAAGCTTAATGAAGTTCCGACCCGCACGAATGGCATAACGATCTGAGTACTGTCTCAACAAGGGGCTCGGTGAAATTATAATGTCGGTGCAAATACCGACTTAACCACGACTAGACGGAAAGACCCCGTGGAGCTTTACTATATCCTGACACTGAAAGAGGGTATTTTATGTGTAGAATAGGTGGGAGACTATGAAGTCCCGACGCTAGTCGGGACAGAGTCGCCGTTGAAATACCACCCTTGAAATACTTTGTTTCTAACTCTCCCGATTAAATCGGGAGGGGACAATGTTTGGTGGGTAGTTTAACTGGGGCGGTTGCCTCCTAAATGGTAACGGAGGCGCGCGATGGTTGGCTAGCGCCGGATGGAAATCGGCGCGATAGTGTATTCGCTTAAGCCAGCCTGACTGTGAGACTTACAAGTCGAGCAGAGACGAAAGTCGGTGAAAGTGATCCGGCACTTCTATTTGGTAGGGGTGTCGCTCAACGGATAAAAGTTACCCCGGGGATAACAGGCTGATAGTGCCCGAGCGTCCACAGCGACGGCACTGTTTGGCACCTCGATGTCGGCTCGTCTCGTCCTGGGGCTGAAGAAGGTCCCAAGGGTTTGGCTGTTCGCCAATTAAAGAGGTACGCGAGCTGGGTTCAGAACGTCGTGAGACAGTTCGGTCCCTATCTGTCGTGGTCGCATGGAAATTTGAGGGAGCCTGCTCTTAGTACGAGAGGACCAGAGTGGACGAACCCCTGGTGTACCAGCTGTTCCGTCAAGAGCAATGCTGGGTAGCTATGTTCGGAAGGGATAACCGCTGAAAGCATCTAAGCGGGAAGCCTGTCCCAAGATTAGATTTCCCTAAGACCGCCGGGAGACTACCGGTTTGATAGGCGGAAGGTGTAAGTCCCGTAAGGGATTGAGCCAATCCGTACTAATGGTCATTTGAACTTTTTTAGAAATTCATCCACCAGAATTTTTGCGTAAGCGAAAATTCAGGTAGTTTTAGCCAGTAATCCGAAAAGAAAATTCTAGACCGAAAGAGAGTTTGGTATTGGCCACTTTTGCGGTGGGGGTACACCTGTTCCCATTCCGAACACAGCAGTTAAGCCCACCTACGCCGATGATACTAGTTCCGCTGGAGCTGGGAAAGTAGGGCGTGGCCAATACCAAGCTCTCTTTTGTTATGGCACTAATCCACCAATGCACTAATTTACCAATATACCGTTATTCTCCGTAAATCACCGTGGTTTTAATGAGGCCGTCGGTATCTTGAGTTAAGCCCAGACCAAGAATTTTAAAACGACCATCTTGAGCTTGGGGCGAATCTAGAATTGCCTGAATGATATTATTTAGATTAAGATTAGTCAGAATGTTGATTTGAAAAGTTTTACGGACAGGCAAAGCTTGCTTTAGTAAATTTTCTAACAGCTCTCTGGTAGGACTCTCAAAACCAGTGAATTTCTCCTGTACCATTTTTTCACTCCATTTTTGCGCTTGTTCTTGTAAAGTAGCGTCAAATTGTAATTTAGCTAAAGTGTGATTTTGACGCGTACGGTTGAGACTGGTTAAAAGTTCATCTTTGACGAGAGGAATTGTTTCCAAGGAAAGGGGATTAATAGAAAAAAGCTGAACCAGCACGATGCCACGTTTTTGATTGAGAGTGATACCTACTCCCAGTTCATCCCAATCAGAATTAAGTATATTACTGCGGTGAACGGCGCTTTTAATTAAGCCTTCCCATGCCAGAGAATAGTTAATGTCTTTCGCCAAGTTTTCTCCCACAAAAGTCGTGAGGTTGAAACGACCTTTTAATTCGTTCACGGTTCCTCCTTCGGGAGTGGTGTGAGCGAAATATTGGCGTTCCACCAAATCATCACTACGCAATTGGGCAAGTTTATTGAGATTATTATTCACCCTCAATTCATTTAAACCTTGTTCTTTTCTAAGTTGATTGGACCAAACCAAGATCTGTTTTTGAATTTCTACTAGATCAAATTTAGATTGTACCCAATTGTTTGCCGTGAGATCTTGAGCGCAAGGTAAAAGTGGTAAATAATTAGCGGGATAGAAGAGGTAGTTAAAAACCGCTTCACCTGCTTCGGTGTTAATTTCCACTAAATAGCGTCCCGTTTCGGGCAAGGGAGTTTCCAAAACGAAATGATGTTGGGGTAAAATTTTTTCTATGTAAGGCTCTTGATCGGAATTAAGTAATTTGATTAGCATAGTTTTTCCGGAAGGATAAATCACTCCCGCCATAGCGTCCAATTCCACCAAACCCAAGCCTTCCAATTTTAAAGTTTGCCCTGGTTCAATCGAGGCGGGCAAAGTAGTTAAAACGATTTTTTCTTTGTTGTAAAAAGCCGTTTCATAAGGAACAACTAAAAAGGTACTGGACTTACCAATTGACCAAGGAGTAGAACGATCCAAGGAAAAAGGAGTGGAAGAATGAGCAGAAGCAACTTGCCAGACTAATTCACCGGGCTGAAAAATTTGAAAGAATTCGCGCGTGGCGGTCCAGCTCTTGGTGTCGTTGACAATTTGTTCTGCTTTACTGTCACTTTGAGTGAAGGTGATTTTAAATAAGTTGGCTTCTGGTGGAGCAGTCCATTTAAATTGCGTTGTGCCGTTGTTTGAAACAAGAGTGGTTTCGGTGGGAACGGGTAATTTTTCTCCTTCCGGCTCTACCAGAAGAGGAAAAATAACATAGATAGGGAAACTCAAACCACTGCCATTTTTGCCGGGGATGATCGTTAAATTAAATTTTCCGGTTTGATTGAAATTCACGGTGATAGCGAAGTGTCCTTGTTCAATCTTGCTGGTAAAAATTCTTTGCGAGGTTTCAGTGGTATCCGTGTAAACCACGTTAATCTCCTCGGTGGCGGGAAAAACCTCCCCCTCGATTAAGTAGGTTTCATTGATTTGAAAAACGTTGGGTAGACTGTGCGTGAGTAAGATTCTTTCAAAAAAATCAGTGGGAATAACTTTTTTTTCAAAATCTAAAAGAAAACCTACCTTTTCAATACCGACCTCAAGAAGGCCACGGGAAAGTGGACCTAGAATTTCAAAAGCGCTTTTAGAAAGATCAAGTAGGCGGCCATATTGACCGAAATGACCACGATCGTTGATTTTAACAATCACAGAATCATGTGTGATGGGGTTAAATACTCGTACTAAAGTGCCTAAAGGGTAAGTCAAATGGGCGGCGGAAAATTTAGCTTGTTCAAAAATATCTCCCAGGGCAGTCCGACGTCCTTCAAATTCATTGTCGTAAAAAGAAGCTTTACCATGTTCCACTCTTTTAAAACGTTCCAGATTGCGTTCTTGCAGATAATTCAGCCGATACATCATTTCAGCTAAAATGCCCCTGGTAACCGCTAAAGCTGGTTTAAATTCATTGGTATTAATCGGTTCAATCAGATTCTTTGTTTGAGCGTAGAGTAAATAGGATAGATACCATTCTCCCAAGGGAGTATCGTTATAGGGAGGATTAGCTACCACTCCCACAGGTGGGTCAATCTGGTTAGTTTTGAGTAAAATTTTTAACGCTTCCACGCGGTTAACTTCTTGTTCAGGTTTAAAAGTACCGTCGGAGTATCCTTGCACGATACCCAATTCCAGACCTTTTTTAAGGTAAGGAACATACCAAGCGCCTGAACCCGTGTCAGGGAAAGGTAAAGTAACCTCCCCCAACCCCTCCTTGTTAAGGAGGGGAGTGGAATCAACCTCCTCCAATCTATCCTTGTTAAGGAGGGGAGTGGAATCAACCTCCTCCAATCTATCCTTGTTAAGGAGGGGAGTGGAATCAATTTTAATCTTGGAGCCTAGGAGAATTATTTTAAGCGCTTCGGCGCGATTGACTTCTTGATCTGGCCGAAAAGTGTTGTCCGCGTAACCCTCCACGATTTTTTTTTCTCTAAGATTAAGAATGGCTTCATAGTTAGAATGCTTGGGAGAAAGATCCGAAAAAGGAATTTCTTCTACCGCGTACGCGAAAGGAATAAGGGTCAGTCCACCCATGATTAGCCATAGCCGTTTTGTTTTTTTTGAAGACATAATACAAAGATTACTTGCCTTTCTTGCAAGGGCATTATACAAACCTAATTCAAAATTCAAAACGTAAAAATCAAAGCTTTCGTTGCTTTGTTTTAATGTTCTAGTGTTTTCACATTCTCGTGCTTTTCTGTTTTTAGATTTCTTGATTTACGCGAAGAAGCCGTAGTAACTAAAAATAACACCAAGCGCTAACATAAAAAGCACCATAATGTAGAATATTCCTTTAGTTTTAAGCCAAGGTTGAGTGAGTCTGGCCATATTTTTGGGAACCAAGAAGATTAAGATTCCCTTGATTAGGGCTAACCAACCAATCAGACTAATAAACACTATCCACCACTCACCAGTCCAAATGTTATGGTATTTGGTTAAGAGGAGTCCGACAACGAGAGCGCATAATCCACCGAAGTACATAGCAGTGCCATCTTTAACGAATCCGCTAAAAGCTTTTTGGTAATACCCTGTGTTAAAGAGCAGACCCAGCCCTAGCACAAGGTAAATTACCCCCAGAAACTGCGCGACCAGAAGCGAGGTTTCCATAGCGAAGGAATTAGAAAATAAAACTACGTTCATTTTAGTCTAAAAACTTCCTTTTGCACCAATTTAAATCTTTTGAGTTTAGAAAAAACTCCCCCCGTACACTACTGCCCCAATGGCAACCAAGGCCTGAATAATCATTAAAGCGGCATTCATGATTAAAATATGTTTATCTTTATGTAATATGCCGTAGATGAGCCACGTTATAGATATCCCCGAAAATAAGAACCACGAAACCGCTGATAATCCTGAAGCATTTTTTTCTATCCACACCTTAAACAGTTGAGGGATGTTCGCGATTGGCGTGAGAATTACCACGATATAGATAAGCTTATCGTAGAACCTTTTAAATTTATCGGGATGCGGATAAGTCTCATGGTTCTGATGAAGCCTCTTTCTTAGATGATAATGATGCAGTCCTCTGGTTTGGTTTGCCATAGGTTTAACTTATTTTTTAAAGTCGTCTTCTTTTAATTTTGATTGGCGTAAAATAGATCGGAAAGTGCCATAGTAAACTTCGTTACCATGGGTTGGCGCAATGACGGTGAGTGTCAAATTATCCTCTTTGCGATATTTTGCGTGTGATCCAGTTTGAGAAACAAAAAAGAAGCCCTTGCTGACAAGGACTTTTAGAACTAGCTGTAATGAATAAGGTTTAGGCATGTTGAAGTGATACCGAAGCAATGATTGGGTTTTTCACCCGTTCGGTCTTGGTTGGAATAGGTACATCTTCAAAATACAGCTCCAAAGCGTCTTGAAGCATGGCCAAGGCTTCTTTTTTAGTCTTACCAAAACTAGACACATCTACATCTAGGCATTGAGAAATGTAGCAACTGCCCTCTTTCCAAACCACTGATTTAAGGTCTATTTTGCGCATAAGTTTGTTAATTGTGCCTATATGTTACTGCAAAAGAAAAATGAGTCAAACTCCATGCACTTCATAATGGCTTATTTAAGGGGCAGTAGATTTTTAGTTTGAAAAAAGAATCAGACATAGAAAGCAGTGGC
>CAZPDC010000030.1:4553-7569 GCA_964585215.1 uncultured Candidatus Peribacteria bacterium | reverse complement strand
TGTTAAAGATGACCTCCCATTAATTTTTTATTCAAACTAAAAATCTACTGCCCCACCCTCAATGTATAAAGTAAATTTCAAGGAATGCATCTATTGCCAAAATTTGTCCTACGAAGCTTTAGCGTAGTAGGATTCAACCAGTAAATCGTTTTCCACTTATCGTTTTTTTACTTTTTTACCAAAAAGTCCTAGAACCAAGAACACTAAGAAGCTAAGAAGCTAAAAAGCTAAGAAGCTACCCCGCTAATAAGCTACTATTATTCCAGCTTGCTCCCCACAAACTCCCTTTGTCCTCTGATAAATTCCTCGATCCCCATTTCTTTTTTCCCTTCCAGTTGTACTCGTTTTAATTCTAAAATCCCCTCCTTGCATACCACCTCTATTCTCCCTTTCTCTCCCCTCATCACCATTCCTACTTCCCCCTCATCACCCTTAATCTCCCTTCTTAACTCTTCTTGCTCCTTCTGTTTCTCCAACACCCCTCCTTCTAGAATTTTTAACCGCTTTCCCTTATATTCGCACCACATTCCCGGCCACGGAAAATAAGCTCTCAACATATTACTAATCTGCTCCGCGGAATGTTTTTGCCAATCAATTTTACCATCTTCTTTTTTCACAATTCCGCAGTAAGTGGCTTGACTATGGTTTTGAGGAACTGATTTTAATTCTCCTTGAAGATATTCTAATAAAACCTGCTCAACCTTATCCGCCACCAGACTAGAAAGTTTCTCACTCAAGATTGGGTAGTTATCTTTTTTGGAAATTGGAATTTGGAAATTGGAAATTATATCTCCTTCATCCATCTTTTCATCCATCAACATAAAAGTCACTCCTGTTTCTGTCTCATTATTTAATAAGACCGCCTGAATCGGAGAAGCGCCGCGGTATTTGGGCAAGAGCGAACCGTGCACATTCACAGAGCCGTATCTGGGAAGTTTAAGAATTTCCAGAGGAATAATCTTGCCATAGGCCGCCACCAAAATCAGGTCCGGTTTTAACTCGCTCATTTCAGCTACAATTTCCGGATTATTTCTCAATTTCATTGGCTGTAAAATACGTGCCTTTACTCCTGTCTCTAGTAAAAACTTTTTGGTGGCTGGCATTTCCAATTCCTTTCCCTTGCCCACTGGTTTATCTGGTTGGCAAACTAAACCCACCAACTCAAATAAAGCTGAATCCAAAATTTTCTCCAGAATCGTGGAGGCAAATTTGGGCGTACCCATAAAAATGATTCGGTAGCGTTGATTCACCAATTTAAATTTGAATTAATTTCATTTTCTACTTTACACTATTTCACCTATTTTCTAAAAACTAATTAACTAATTATCTCCGTGTTTTTAATCTGTGTTTTTTATTTTTTATTTTAAATTTTTAATTTTTTCACCATATAGCTTCCCTCCAGCTTATACCTCAATTTACGGTAATATTCTCGCACTCCCACCCCCGCGATCACCGCTATTTTACGCCAACCCTGCTCAAAAGCGATCCCCTCCGCTTCTTCCATAAGTTTTTTACCTAGGCCTAAATGTTGCGGCTCTTTTTGAGAATCCTCACTAATTTTTAATTGTTGGCCGTAAACATGTAATTCTCGGATTAGAGCACAGCCCTTTAATTCAGGCAAAAAACAATTTTCATTCTCCTCTTTCACGTTTAATCGCAACCGACAAAATGCCACTAGTTTATCTTGTTTTGTATCCTCATAACTCAAAAAATATTCCTTGCCCCCAGAGGCTTCATATTCAATCTTCCTTAACTTTAAACTTTGAACTTTGAACTTTGAACTTTTGATCTCCCTGCACCGAAGACAACGGCACTTAACCCCTTCTGCTTGTAAAAGCTGCCGCAGATTGGTTTTTTGATTGCCGGCCAAGATCTCCTGCGCGGGAATGTCTCGGATCAAACGCGCGATTCTCACATACGGAGGAACTAAAGCCTTCATTTTTTTTAATAAACTGACCAATTGTTTTTCTGTATAAGGTTGATAGTTACCTTGACGCCACATTTTTTCCAAAGGCGAAAAGTGTGTCACCAAACAAGGATAAATTTTTAATTGATCGGGCTGGAAACGCGCATCGGAAAAAAGTTGTTTAAAAACTATTAAATCCTTCTTGGGATCACTGCCGGGTAGACCGGGCATTAAATGATAAGTTACTTTAAAACCAGCCAATTTTAGCAACTGTGTCGCGCGCGCGATTTGAGCGACTGTGGTTTCTCTACGATTAAAATCCAAAACTTTTTGATTTAGGCTTTGTACGCCCAACTCCACCCGCGTGCAACCTAACTGCCTAAAAAAAACTAATTCTTGCTCAGTTGCCAAGTCCGGTCTGGTTTCCAAGGTCAAACCCACCATACGACAAACTGCTTTTTCGTTTTTTTTCTGTGCCTCCTGTAAAGACAAACTGGCAGGCAATTGTTTTTGAGAAACACGGTTGAATTGGGCAAATTTATAACCCTCCCTTTCCACAGTCTTAATTGATTTACTTACGGTTGGGTAATGATTTAAAGCATTCAGGCAAGCTGTAATGAAATCCTGCTGATATTTCCGGGTATAAGCGCTAAAGGTTCCTCCTAAAACGATTAGCTCAATCTTGTCCAAAGGATGTCCCGTAATCTCCAAGGCGCGCAGACGATTATGCACTTGGCGATAAGGATTAAAGTGATTCAGTTTGGCGCGGTGCGCCGCCGGCTCACTGGAAAGATAGCTTTTAGGCATACCAATTTCATCCGGACAATACAGGCATTTACCCGGGCAAGGGTAGGGTTTTGTCAAAACCGTAACCACCGCCACCCCTGAAAGTGTGCGCACTTTGCGTTTGCGCAGTAAGTCTTCCAACCATTTTTGCGGTTTGATTTTATTCTTTCCAATTAAATCACGATAAACATCAAACAGATCCAGATTGAGAATATTTTTCAATTTATATTTTTCACAAAAAACATTCTTGAGTTTCTGCAACTTCTGTGGATCGGTGATCCTTTTCTTAATCAGGAGATGAATAAAATCTTCAAGAATAAACAT
>CAZPDC010000030.1:0-4453 GCA_964585215.1 uncultured Candidatus Peribacteria bacterium | reverse complement strand
CTCCTGCGGTCTTTGTTCTAAGTTAAAATCAATTTTCCCATCTTTCAATAGCGCCCTTAGACTATTCCTTAGCTTTTTCCTTTTTTGACTAAAACAAATCTGCGCGAGCCGCAAAACTTCTTTTGGTTTTTGCCAAACGCAGTCAGAATAAATTTGAATTTTAACCACCGCTGAATCCACTTTGGGCACCGGATTGAAAAAGTGTCTTTTCACCTCAAAACAAAATTTTGGTTTACCCCACGCTTGCACTCCCAAAGAAAGCAAACTCATTTCTCCCGGGTCAGCGCAAATCTTTTGTGCCACTTCTTTTTGTACTAAAAAAACAATCAGAGCGGGTTTATTTTTCTCCTGTCCCAAAAACTTCCGCAAAAGCGGCGAGGTTAAGTAATAAGGGATATTCCCCACTAACTTATAACTAGTTTGAGGCGGCTGATACTTCAAAATGTCCCCTGTCCGCAGTTCAAAGATTTCCTCGTCTTCTTTTTTCCCTTGCCCCTTGCTATTCGTTTTTTGTACTTCGTTTCTTGTACTTCGTCTTTTATATTTCGTCATTCGTATTTCGTCATTCGTATTTTGTACTTCGCCCTCCCATTTAACCAATTCACTACTTAACCAATCTGCTAATCTTTCATCTTTTTCCACCGCGATTAATTTTTTAACTCGCGATAAGATTAAGCGGGTCAAACTTCCCTTTCCCGGACCTACTTCCACCACCACATCATCTTCTTTCAAATCCATCTCACCCACAATTCTTTCCAAAATCATCGGATCGTTGAGAAAATTTTGTCCCAAAACTTTTTTAGCGCGCATGGTCATTGTTGAATTTTGAATTTTGAATTTTTTTATAACATTCAATTCTATCTTCTACATTCCACATTCTATATTCTATTTCCATTGTCGGTTTATTCTCCAACGAGTAGAATACCACGCGTAATTATAACTCAATGTCTCCAAAGACCATCTTTAGCATCATCTATCTAGTTTTTCTTTTGGCCTGGACTATTTTCACAGTCATCGCCGTGAACCAAGCGCTCAAAACTGCCTATTTGAGCAGGTTTATCAAACTTTTCACTTATGCCTTTTTGACTGTTTCCGTAACCTTAATTTTAATTTCTCTCTGGATTTTTTTACAAATCACCGGTCTGATTTCTTAACTTTTTATGATGCCTACCCAAAAACGCGTAAAAACCGTCAACCGCCTGCTTGTCTTGTGCTCTTATCTTTTTCTGACAGCCCTAATTTTTCTAATTCTTTGGGATATTCAATTTCAAACTTCCTATCTGGTAGGACACGACGCTTGGTACCACATCAAAATGGCAGAGATTTTTTTGAAAAACGGACTGATTCACAAATTCCCTTGGCTCTACTACACCACCTTAAATCAAAATTACATTGATCATCAATTTATTTTTCACCTCATTCTCATCCCCTTTTATCTAATTTTCGGCGCGGTTCAGGGACTGAAAATTTACACAGTCGCTTCACTTACAACCGTCTTTATTTTGGTTTATTACTTACTGCGTTATTACAAAATCAAGCTGGCGCTTGTCTGGACACTTTTGCTTTTCACCGTTCCTTACGACTTTTTCTTTCGGATGAATCTCGGACGCATTATGTCTCTCGCTCTGATTTTTATGCTCCTCGGACTACATTGGGCTTTTCAAAAAAAATACGTCCTCTTGGCAATTTTGTCCTTTCTATTTGTTTGGACCTATGGCGGCTTCGTTTATCTGCCGGTTTTAATTGCGATTTATTTTCTAGTGCAATATCTGCGAAACGGTCAGGTGGACTGGAAACTGCTTCTTTTTTGTTTTGGTGGCACTTTAGCGGGCACCATACTTAACCCCTTCTTCCCCAACTTATTTAAATTTTTATACACGCAAATCTTTTCCACTGGTTTAGGCAATATTGTCCCCGGCACAGGCGGAGAATGGGGCAGTTACAAGGCTTGGCAAATCACAAGTATGGGTATTGTAACTTTTGGCATTGCCACTTTAGCCGTACTGATTTCTTTCTTGAAAAACCTCAAGCAAGACAGTCGCGCTATCACGTTTTTCAGTATTTCCTTACTCTTTCTTTTTTTAATGCTGAAAGCCATGCGTTTTGTGGAATATTGGCCCGTTTTTGCCATTTTGGCCAGCGCCTTTTTACTCAACCCTTGGCTCAGTCAAATCACGGAACGCTGGAAAACCAAAAAAGATTTTTTCGTACTGCTCCCTGTTTTGGCGGTTCTCTTTTTCTGTTTCAATTACAGCACGCGCAACATCACGCGCGTTAAACAAGATATGCGCATCAGTATTAACTACAAAACAACGGAGCAAACCATGGACTTTCTTAAACAAAAATCCCAAGCTGGCGACATTGTCTTCACGGATGACTGGGATGTTTTTCCTTTTTATTTCTTTTTTAATGACAAAAATTACTACATTGTCGGACTCGATCCTGCTTTTTTGTATGATTACAGTTCCGATTTGGGTCAAAAATTTTCCGCGCTTTCTTCCGGCCGCGACGGTCGCAATTTACAGTGGATTAAAACTGATTTTAACGCGCGTTGGGTTGTAGTCCACGACCGCCATCAAAGTTTTGAGTCCAACCTGCGCCAAAAACCCGATCAATTTGAACCCATGTTCGAAAATTCCGACTATGCGATTTTTAAAGTGCTTTAAATGGACAAACTAAAAAACAAATATCTATTTTTTTCTCCTCTAGTAGTTTTACTCATTATTGTTTTTCTTCCTGTATTTCGTCATCTGCTTTTGGAAGCACAAGATGGCAGATCACTTTATTCTGTAGATTATTATCAAAATCTCGCTTTTGAAAATTGTTTTGAGCAGAATGTGAAAATGGAGTATCCCCCTCTGGCAGGCTTGTTTTTTTCTTTACCCCTCCTCTTTAGTGACCAAACAGAAAATTACGCAACCACTTTTAAAATAATCCTGCTTGTGATAGTCGCCATCACAATGCTTTTAAGTCTTGTCCTCTTAAATAAATCTAAAAAACAATTAGCCTGGCGGGCTGTTCTAACCCTCCCCTTCTTGTTAATTCTAACCGGACCGGCCATCACCGATTGTTTTGATATTTTTCCTGCTTTTTTGGTCATACTTTCAATCATATGTTTGATTGAAAGACTCAACGCTGTCAGTTGGATTATCTTGGGTTTGGCAACTTGCACCAAGGTTTATCCAGTAATTTTAGTACCTCTTTTCTGCGTTTATCTTTTTCGCCAATACAAAATCAAGCCATTCAAAATCATTTATTCACAACTTCCTTTTTTCCTATTGGGAATGGTACTTCCCGCTTTGCCTTATTTTTTCCTGTCTCGCTGGGATGATTTGATTTACTTTATCCAATACCATGCCACAAGAGGAATCCAAAATGAATCTGTTTGGGCAAGTCTCATTAATTTGTTGGGGTTTTGGAAACTCCCAAGTAGTGTTAATTTTGAGTATGGAAGCCAAACCATTCATTCCGTATTAAATCCGGTTCTAATTAACATCATCCCGCTAATTATGTTATTTGTGTTTTCTTTAATTTATCTGCATATTTCAAAAACTTTAAAAGAAGCCAAAACCTCAATACAAAAAGATTCTTTACTGATCTGGGGGACGTTCCTGGCTATTTTAGTTTTCATTATTTTCAACAAGGTGCTTTCTCCGGCCTTTCTTACTTGGCTCATTTTAATATTTCCTCTTCTCCAAATTAGTTATTCAAGAGAGAAATTCAACCAGCTTTTTTTTCATCTGGCAGTGATTTGTTTTCTTACTTTCATCACTTCTCCGGTTTTGTTTGGACCCATTAAGGCTTTGGAGGAAAATGCCCTGATTGTTCTTTTGGCCAGAAATCTGCTTTTGGTTTGGCTATTCATTAGATTGCTGCCCAATCCTTTATCCACCAATGTTAAAATTAAAACTCAGTAAAAAAACCACGCTTTTCTTAAAATATTCACTGGTAGGTTTTTCCGGGGTCTTGGTTGATGTGGGAATTCTGGCCTTTTTGGTTGAGATTGTAAAAACCAATGTGCTAATCGGAAATGTTTTTTCTTTCTTTTTGGCCACACTCAACAATTACACCTGGAATCGTCTTTGGACTTTTCGAAGTAAAGAACTAAAAGTTTTACGACAATACTTTAAGTTTGTTTTAGTTTCCTTGGGAGGAATTTTAATCAGCACCGCCCTGCTTTATGTTTTGATTTATCAACTACACCTCTGGTATCTCGCCGCTAAACTACTCACAATTGTAATGATAGGACTGTGGAATTTTCTGCTCAATAAAAACTGGACCTTTATAGAATCTCTTTAGTTTCACTATGGAAAAAGTCTATATCATCATTCCTACTTACAATGAGAAAGAAAATATTGCTCTACTTTTGAAAGAAATTATTAATTTAAATCCTACTTGGAACATTCTCGTGGTGGACGACGATTCCCCCGATCGGACATGGGAAATCGTCACT
>CAZPDC010000029.1:4226-7659 GCA_964585215.1 uncultured Candidatus Peribacteria bacterium | reverse complement strand
GCGAAGAGGGCGGAAAGCGCGATCAACGCGACGATAATGCCACTTTTAATCAGTAGTTTGCGCGAGGAACGAGATGGAGAGGGAGGAGAGAACATGGGAAGAAAAAAGTTACAAAGTCACAGAGTCATAGAGTCATAGAGAAAATTTCAAATTCCAAAGCTCAAATACCAAATGAATGCTTAAATGATTAAATGCCAAATTTCTTTGGTTATTTGGATTTTAGATTTGATTTGACATTTGGGTTTTGGATTTTGGTCATTGTAATTTATTTGTGATTTGGTGCTTTGAATTTGGAATTTATTTTCTTAATTCGTAGATGTTACAATTTAAGGATGTGGATGAGCTTATCAATTAGCGTGTCCTCGTGGTCGGTGACCTCGGGAATTTTAGTTAAAAGATATTCACGCAAAGTGGAAACGTTGGTTTGAGCGGGCAAAAGCAGGGTGATTTCCAAGGGAATTTTTTTGCGGGCGATGAAATTTAAAGTGGGATGCGGTCCCTCCGGTTTCAACCAAAACTCTCGAATAGTGGCATAAGCATACAGGCTTTGGTTAATCCAAAGGCCCGTGTTAGTTATGGTAATTTTAACCTGCTTGTTGGGTTTGGAGTGGATCAAATAATAAACCAATGCCAAGAGAAAGAAGGCCGTGGCAGTTAAGTAAGCTTTTAAAAACAAACTGCCAAAAATTAAAGCTGTTGTGGTGATGATGGCAAGAATGTGCCAGAGCTTCCCTCTCTCGTGCGGAAAGTATTCCGGCGCCTCCCAAGTAAAGAGCGCTTGGTCTTGTTTGATGGATGGATTTTTATTGGAGATTTGCTTCACAGGGAAAATGTTAGATTACCGATTACAGATTAAAGATTTGAAGGGAGAACTGGAGAACGGAAGAAAATTCCAAATTCCAAAGCTCAAATGCCAAATGAATGCTTAAATGACTAAATACTAAATTTCTTTGGTTATTTGGATTTTAGATTTGATTTGACATTTAGATTTTGACATTTGAAATTATTTAAAAATTGTAAATTGAACATTTTTCTATTATTCATAATTCTTAATTCATTTCACCAGCTTGCCTACGCGAACGGCCATTTCCACAAGGCGGTTGGTATAGCCCCATTCGTTGTCATACCAAGCTACGATCTTGATGAGATTTTCATCTTGGCCGGGCAGATTAATCACTTCGGTTAAAAGGGAATCCACGATGGCGGAATGGGTGTTACCGATGATATCGTTGGAGACTAAAGCTTCCGTGGAATATTCCAAAACTCCCTTAAGTTGGTTTAAAGACGCTTCTTTTAGGGTCGCGTTGACTTCTTCCGCATTAGTTTCCTTTTTAACTTGAGCAACTACTTCCAAAACAGAACCGCACAAAACGGGTACGCGGAAAGCGGAAGCGTACAGTCGTCCTTCCAGTTCGGGAATCACTTTCAGTACACCCTTGGCGGCGCCCGTAGTTTCGGGAATGATGGAGGCCACGGCGGCACGGCAAGCGCGCAGATCTTTACTGGTGCCGTCCACGAGATTTTGCGAGTTGGTCATCGCGTGTACGGTTAAAAGCTGGGCCTTTTCAATTTTAAATTTGTCATTGAGTACTTTGACTAGCGGTGAAGCGCAATTGGTAGTACAGGAAGCGTTGGCGATAATGTGACCCTTTTTTTGAGCGAGCTTGTCGTCATTCACGCCAATCACGAAAGTTTCAATGGACTCGTCCTTGCCCAAAGCGCTGATGACCACTTCTTTGGCGCCGGCCACAAGATGTTTGCTCGCGCCTTCCAGGCTGGTAAAAGCGCCGGTGCATTCCAAAACCACGTCCACGCCCAATTTTCCCCAGGGTAGATTGGCGGGATCTTTTTCCTGAAAAATAGGATATTTTTGGCCGTCCACCACGAGACAATTTTCTTGTGCTAGAGTTTTGACTTCATGCGGATAATGCCCGTAAACCGTGTCATGTTTGAGCAGATAAGCGGACATTTCCAAGGGCGAGAGGTTATTAATCGCCACCACTTCCACGCCGGGTTTTTCCCGCGCGATTTGAAAAGCCAATTTTCCAATCCGGCCGAAACCGTTGATAGCCAGACGAAGCATAAAGTGGAAGTTAAATGTTGATTAAATCAATTCTTTTAATTATACCTTTTAACGCCTTGTTAATTCAATCAATGCGGGATTGACAGTTGGTAGCTGGTAGTTTGTAGTGAGGGGGGAAAGGAGGATTAATGGTGAAGAGGATGGGAAATAGTAGCAGGGTTAGACCTTAACGGCTCCCAAAAGGTCTAACCCTGTTTTAAAGTTACCCCATACTTGTCTACTCTTTTTGTAAGGGAGGGGGGCTCGGAGTTGCGAAGCCCGCCCCCCTTCCCTTACAACCCTTCCCCCCGGCACGCTTTTAGCGCAAAATTGTTTTTTGGAATTTAGAAATTAATACCTAAACTACTATTATTGTGTATGATTAAGACGTATGAAAACGATTAAAATCAAAGAAACCTTGTCCGTGGAGGTGTTGAAGCGCGTGGTTGAGACTTTGCGTTCTGGCGGAGTAGTGTTGCATCCCGCGGATACCTGTTATGGCTTGATGGCAAGTGTAGAAAGCGTGGTGGGGATTGAAAAGGTTCGTGCGCTTAAGGGGCGTGGCGAACAAAAACCATTTAGCCTTGCAGTTTCTAGCCGAATAATGTTAGAAAAATACGCCGTGCCAGAGGAGGGGATTTTTAAATACCTGCCGGGAGAAGTGACGTTTGTGCTGAAAGCGAGAAAGCACCCCCTCCTTCTCCCCCTTGGTAAGGGGGAGAGTAAAAAGAAAGGCTGGTATATTAACAATGAACATTGTTCTTCTCCCCTCCTTGACAAGGAGGAAGGTGAGGGGAAGGATTGGTGTGTTAATAACAGACATAATTTTCCCCTCCTTAACAAGGAGGGGAATAAGGGGAGGTCTATAGTTGTTTTAGATGGTACTGTTGGGATTCGTTGGACGAAGAGTAAGTTGATGAGCCAGATTATTGAAGCGCTGGGTTGTCCCGTGATTACCACGAGCGCGAATGTTTCCGGCCAGCCGTCTTGTTACACCGTGGAAGAATTTGAAAAACAAAAACAGCTTCAACAAGCCTCAAAACAGGGTTTAACCCTTAGTGACATTGGAAATTGGTTTAGTCAAGGGTGGCCGGAGGGGTCGGAAGAGATGTTAGTGGCGTTGGACGGGGGAGTGATCCCGCCTGTGCCGCCTTCCACGGTGGTGAAAGTAATTGAGGGGAAATGGGAAGTGTTGAGGGAAGGGAGAAAGAGAGTGATAAAGTCACAAAGTGACAGAGTGATGGAGTCATAGAGAAAATGCAAAATTTAAAATGGGAAACAGGGTTAGACCTTTTGGGAGCCGTTAAGGTCTAACCCTGAAAAAACAGGATCAGACCTTTTGGGAGCCGTTAAGGTCTAACCCTGAAAAAA
>CAZPDC010000029.1:0-4126 GCA_964585215.1 uncultured Candidatus Peribacteria bacterium | reverse complement strand
AGCCGTTAAGGTCTAACCCTGAAAAAACAGGATCAGACCCTTTGGGAGCCGTTAAGGTCTAACCCTGAAAAAACAGGATCAGACCCTTTGGGAACAGTCAGGATCTGACCCTGTTTTTTAGATCTTTAATCTGATCATTTGATCTCCACTTCTTTCGGGAAGATGGCCAGAAATTCTTTACCGTAGTCTTGTTTGAGTAAGCGGTTGTCCAGAAAGTGAATCTCCAAAACCTCGGATTGATTTTCTAAAAGGGTGAGAATCACTCGCTTAAGACGGTTAATGGCGCGAGGCACTAAAAATTCTTGGAAACTTTTTTCGCCGTATTTTTCACTCCAGCTTTGTAAGAGGGGATCAAAAGGATTTTCAAAGGGCAACTTTTGTACGATTAAAGTGTGGATAAACTGGCCGTCCAGTGGCACTTCCTCCAAAAAGCGAGTAGTACCCAGAACCACCGCTCTTGCGGGGTCTTGTTCAAACTGTTGCTGAATTTTATGGGGAGAACCGGAGATTTGAGCAACTAAATTAATTTTGTCCGTAGGAGTAGAATTGAATTGGACAAAAAGTTTTTCTTTAAATAAATCAACCGCGGAAACGGCATTTAAAAATACAAAAACCCCCCCCTTTTTTTCTTCAATTAGATCGGTGACTTGAGTTAGGCTAACCTGATTAAACCCGGGGGAAGAAGGGAAGGGTAAATTGCTGTAAATCTTAACCTTAGCCTGCTGCCAAAGCGGTTGGCCTAAAGTAAGCTGTGGCACCTGCTCCAGTTCCAGTTCTGGTAAAAAGGTTTTTTCCACGACCTGATCCACCCAGATAATTTTAGAGGTTTTTTCACGAATGTTTTGGGTGAATTTGGGGAGATCATTCCAGACGCTAGTGAGGCTAAAGCTAGCGTCTTCTGGTTCAAAAGTTAACCATAAGAGATGATTGCCGGTGTCGATTAAAAGCTCATTTAAGAGTTTTAGGCTTTGGGTGATTTTTTCAACTGTTTCTTTGAAAATAGCGGGAAGCTGGGGACCGTTTTTGAAGCCCGGCCAGTAGTTCAGAAAATTTTGTTGAGTCTTAAAAATTTGCTGGAAGATGTTTAAAGTTGCTTGCCAAAAATCCTGACCGGTAATCATTTCGGTTAACCTGATTTGAGAGCGGTAGTTAGAATTATCAATCAGATGTTTAAAATCTTTCCGTATTGCCGTTTCAAGTTGTAAAATCAGTTCAACCAGTATATTTAGGGCCTGTTTAAGCTGAGAAGAAAAATAGGGCAGGTTGAAAGGAAGCTCAAGTTGGTTAGTGGTCGCGATAGCGCAGTGCCCGGTTAGTTCTGTGTTTAGAGTGAGTAAAAGTTGTTTGAATTCCAAAGAGGACCAATCTTTGCGGGAAAGATTGGTTAAGGTGGTGCCCAGTTTGTGGAAAGAGCTGATTAATTTAAGATTATCGATTTGGTGAGGGTGTGGTTCTAAAAGTAAATTTTGAGCCGCGAGAGTTACGGAAGCCTTTTGTAGACGTTCTTGCGCGAAGAAATAAAAACAGTGTTGCCAAAACTCGCTCGCGGAAACTTTTTTGGGTATCTCAACAGCGCTGATTTTTTGCCAAGCCTCACGTTCGGGTTTGTTGAGTTTCAATTCAAAACGGAGGCCAGTTTGGGTGCGTAAAAGCCAAGGCAAAACTTTGAGTAAAAGTGTGCTTTCCGCTAAGTTAAAGTGAGTTTGTTGGTAAAAAACGGCAAAGCTTTTCCAAGAAAAATAATCCGCGGGGAGGTTAAAAGTACTCCAACCAGAGGCACTCAATTGTTGTTCCAATAGATTAGTCAGCCAGGGCAATTCCGCGGCAGGGGCAAAAATTTCTAATTGTTGTGAAGGCTTAAGTTGAGCGACGATCGTGGCGATAACAGCACTAAGTTTATTTTTATAAGGGGTCTCTAAAATCAATTCTTTTTCCGTGGGGTCTAAGAGAAACTGTTGTAGGGGAGACTCTTCGACTGTGTTTGAGGTGGTTGGATTGGCTTGAAGATCGTCAGGTTCTTGACGGTACTGTTCAAGTTTAGTTTTGATTTGAGCCAAAAGCTCTTCGGGCTTGGCCGAGATATTGGTGGAGCGTAAGTTAAAAAAGAATTTGCCGCCTTCCCATTCGGAACGTTCCAGCCCTTGTCGCGCGAGAGAAAGAACTAAAGGATCAAGTTCTTGTAGCTTTTGGTAGAAAATTTTAAATAATTCCCAGCAAGCCAAAACGTCTCCCATGGCGCGATGAGAAAGATGTTCCACTTCCAGATTGGCGGTAATGCCCTCCAGGGAAAAAGAAACTTGTTCCGGCAAAAGAATTTGGGCCAATATGAGTGTGTCTAGGGAAAACTGCTCCTCTACGCAAATTTTGTTTTGTTTCAAAAATTCCAAATCAAAAGCAATGTTGTGTCCCAAGATTGGATATTTGCCCAAAAATTTTTCCAGAGCGGGAATGACGGTGTGGATTAGGGGGGCTTGTACTAAATCTTTTTCCTGAATGCCGGTTAAAGCAGTTACAACTGGATCAAGTGGAATGCCGGGATTAAGCAAGGTTTCAAATCGGTCTTGTATTTCGCCGTTTTCCACTAAGACTGCCGCGATCTCAATCAGCTGATCTTTTTCAGGATTAAGGCCGGTGGTTTCGGTATCAAGGATGATGAAAGGAAGGTGGTTCATGGAAAATGAATAGTAATTTATTGATGGTGAATTCTGGCCATTGTGAGTTTGTTTTTTTACGTTGTTCAATTTCTAATTTCTAATACCTAATTTCTAATTGAGTACCAAAAATCAAATCCTAAATATTAAAATAGAAAAAATTGCAGTAAAACAATAAGACTCCTAACTCTGTATAAGCTAGTGTATTTTAAAGTAAAGAAAAACTGCTAAACTAGTGCTGCTTGATTTGGTCCTTATGCTGAAACTTTTTAAAAGACAAACTGCCACGGAAGATTCTCCCTATTTTCTAATTTTGGATCTGGGTAGTTTTACTTTAAAGAGCTATTTGGTTAAAAAATATGGTGAGAAAATTATTCTTTTGAAGATTTTGCGCCGCAAACACGGTTTAGGTAATTTTACGGATTCTCATAGTAGCATCTCCGCGTTTCAGGCCTTACTCTACACTACACTGAAAGAAGCTGAGAGCAAGCTTCCTGTTGCTTTGGCGGGCGTGTTGGTTAATTTGGAAGGTACGCTGGAGTGTCGCGTTTCTCGGTTTAGTTTTGAACGACCACAGCCCGAAGATGGCTTGGAGCTACACGAATTAAAAGAAATGGTTTTTACAGGAGAGCAAAAGATTTGGAAAAAAATGCTTAAAGCAGAAGATGAATCAATCTTGATCAACGCGGATTTGGTTAATTGCGCGGTGGACGGAGTAAATTTCAAAAACCCACTAGGACAAACGGGTAAAGAGTTGGGATTTACTTTTTTTAATGTTTGGGTCAAAAAAACTGATTATAACAGAATAGCCGAGATTTTAAGTGTGTTCGGACGCGCGAATCTTTTTTTGATTACTCAACCGTACGCTTTCTGGTCGATTTTAAATTTAACGACTAAGCAAAATGATTTAATCTTGGTAACTGTTGGTCACGCGAAGACTACCGTGAGTATTTTTAAAGCGGAACAAATTCAGGGCGAATTCGTTTTTAATCTGGGTGGTAAAGATTTTACCCAAGCGCTTTTAAAAAAATTTAATCTGCGCGACAAGGAAGAAGCGGAAAAACTAAAACTGGCCTATAGCGCTAAAAATCTGCCGGTGGAAGAAGATCAAAAAGTAAAACAAGCATTTAAGCCCTTGTATGAGTTTTGGCTGACCGGCTTGGAAGAGTCTTTGCGCGCGAGCGGACAGGTGGAATTTCCGGGGCGTTTCGTGCTTTTGGGGGGCGGGAGCAGTTTGGCTGATTTGAAAAAAGCAGTAGAAGAATATGCTTGGGAGAAAAAATTAAACTTCAAAGAAAAGATCTCCGCTTACAATTTAACCACAAAAGATCTGGATTATTTACTGAACGAAACAGGGGAAGGCCTAGGAGGGAGTGATTTGCCGGCGCTTTTGACCGCGAGCGTGATTTTGAAACTAGAGCAGGAAGATTTACTGACAAACCTGCTTAAGCAGGCGATCGTGCTGATGAGAAGAT
>CAZPDC010000028.1:0-8195 GCA_964585215.1 uncultured Candidatus Peribacteria bacterium | reverse complement strand
TCAAGGGGGCTTTAGGAGGGGAACTTATTTAATCAAAGAAATTAGCGTATAATCCATTTTTCTAGAGTTCAAAAATTTATTGATGATTTTTTTCGGTGCCAAAGCCAGTCCCGCCTCTCAAGGTATTATTCTTACCAGAAACATAAGCGGCAAGGTCATCCCAAGCATTCCAGAAGGTTTTTGAATCAATCAAACAGCGCCCCTTACCTTGACCAAGAGACATTTCATTAAAATTGATCCCCCCCTTTTTTAAAAGAGCTTCGATGATGGGAATCATATTTTTTAGGTAATATATTTCAGCTATTTCAGAAGGAACACTTTCTAGTGTGCAATGTACGAAATCTCGATATGGTTTTATATTATTCTTTTCTACACTTTCTACCATTAGAGCCAGTTTTGTCTTATATTCTTCTAATTTAGCTTTTAAGTTTTTGACTAATTCTTCATTATTGAGATCAATCTTGAGTGTAAGAGGTAACTCTTTTCCTTCTGGTGCTTCTCCTGGTTGTTTTTCCATAAGGTATTTTAAAAAGTAAATATAATGAAATGTTAAACTCAAAGATTAGTTTTGTCAAAAGTTTTACTAAGCTTCAAATTAAAACAAGTATTACTTGAGTTATTCTTACTTGTGATTGACGCGATAATAGTTAGAATTACCCCGCTTTTTTAGAATAAAAAATGTTACCCACGACCGTCGCAAAACTAATTGAAGAATTGTGTAAACTGCCTACCGTCGGCCCGAAGACGGCGGAACGTTTAACATTCTATTTGCTCAAAAAACCGGATTTTGAAATTAAAAATCTCGGTGAGGCGGTTTTGGATTTAAGGAAAAACCTGACTTTTTGCAAGCGCTGTTTCTGTATTGCCGAAGCGGACCTGTGCAAGCTTTGTGATAGTCCATCAAGAGAACAAAGTCTTCTGTGCGTGGTGGAAGAAATTTTGGACTTGATTGCGATTGAAAAAACGGGGCAGTTTAAAGGAATTTATCATGTTTTACACGGAGCGCTTTCACCTTTGGATGGCATTGGTCCGGAGGAGATCCGCGCTGAGGAACTGGCGCGGCGGCTGGAAAAAGAAAAGGGGATTAAAGAAGTGATTTTAGCGACTAACCCTACTCTAGAAGGGGAAGCTACGGCAATGTATCTTTCACGTCTCATCAAGCCTTTTGGCGTTAAAATCACCCGCATTGCTAGGGGCATGCCGCAAGGAGGGGATTTGGAATACGCGGATGAGGTGACTTTGGGCAACGCGCTGAAGGGGAGAGTGGAATGGTAAGAAAATGCAAAAATCAAAATGTAAAATTCAAAATTAAAAAATAGTGAGTAGTTTGTAGCGGAAGTCTTTAGACTTCCAAAATGGAAACCTGAAGGTTTCCACTACAGGGAATGACAAAAAAGAATGCGGGAATGACACAAAAAACAATTCAAAGCGCAAAACGCATAACGCAAGATTGATAGTTAGGTTAGTTTATTAAACCACGCTTTTTTGGTTTGTCAGTTTAACCTTGGGTAGAAAAAAGGCTGGTGGTTTGTTCTGTGAGACTCAAATGAGGTATAATGACATGAATAACTTTGTCTGAACTAATGCCAGAACAAATTCAAAAATACTTAGAATACGCCTGGAATTTTACGCGAACAGACCCGCTGTCCGCTTTGTTGTTTGTGGTGTTGTTTTATTTGGGACAGAAACTGTTGCGCAAGATCGTGAAGTATTTTTTCGCGATTAAACGCTCGCGCCACCTAATATTTTTAAAAATTACCCTACCTCGCGGCGACACTAAAATTGATAAAGAGAAAGAAACCAAGAAGGATTTTAAAGAAAAAGTAGCGATTATGGAACAGCTCTACCGAGCGCTTTATGAGATTAAAGAATTGGATTTGTGGCATTCCATTGTAAATTTCGTTTGGCGTTATCAAAAAATTAGTTTTGAACTGGTGCTTAAAGAGAGCGAGTTGTTTTTTTACATTGTGACACTGCCTTACTATGTGGGCATCGTGGAAAAACAAGTGACCGCTTTTTATCCGGACGCGGATATCGAGACCACCAAGCCCTATGAATTTTGGGAAAAAGGTTATCATCTCAAGAGTTATTACCTCTATTTCAAGAGGCCCTTTTGGTATCCTTTGCGAACCTACAAAACCATGGAAGATGACCCCTTGAACGATCTTTCCAATGTGCTTTCTAAGTTTAAAAAAGAAGACCGCGCGGTGATTCAGCTGATTATCCGGCCGACCTGGAAAAAGAATTGGCAAAAAAAGGCCAACAAAAAAGGAACCTTGATGTTTAAGGGTAAAAAAGATTATTGGTTTGCCAATCTCCCGATTTTAAACATTTTTGGCAAGATGTTGCAATGGTTGCTTTACGGTTCAGACAAGATGGGACAGTCTGGTGCTCCCGGCGCTAGTTCTGGCGATCCTTATATTCGCATGCTACAAACAGATGAAGAGATAGCTAAACAAATTGGCGAAAAGGCAGGTCAAAACGGTTTTGACGCGGGAATCAAAATTATGGGCGCTTCTTTGGCGGGCAAGCGGGAAGCCACGGAAATTGTAAATAATCTTATGGTCGCTTTTAATGTGTTTACGGACGCGGCCATGAATTATTTTCAAGCGCGACGGATCGTGCCAGTGGATTTTTTCAACAACCTGTTAATGTACTTTAATTTTACCTACCGCTTTTTTCAGTTGTTTATGCACTACTGTATTTTAGTGCCGGAAGAGCTAGCTACGCTTTATCATTTACCGGATAGTGTGTATAACCATACACCCATTATCAGCTGGTTGCCGTACAAAGTTTTACCAGCTCCAATGAATATGCCTAAGGAGGGTCTAATGCTGGGTTACAATGTTCACCGTGGAGTAAAAAAAGAAGTGTACATGTTGCAAAAAGATCGTTTCCGTCACCATTACATTATCGGGCAGACGGGTACAGGTAAATCCAACTTTATTTCTTTTCTGGCGCGACAAGATGTTTGGAATGGCGAAGGGGTTTGCGTGGTGGATCCGCACGGGGACCTGATTGAAGATATTTTGAAATATGTTCCCAAAGAAAGAGCCAAAGAAGTGATTTATTTTGACCCCGCGGATTGTGAGCGGCCTATGGGGTTGAATATGTTGGAGGCAAATACTCCGGAGGAAATGGACCGCGCTTCTTTGGATGCTACGGAAATTTTTATTAAATTGTTCGGTGATGAAATCTTTGGTCCGCGCATCCAGCATTATTTCCGCAACGCTTGCTTGACCTTAATGGAAGACAAAGAAGAGGGCGCGACCTTGATTGATGTGCCGCGTATGTTTGTAGATGATGAGTTTATGCGTTATAAAGTTGTCAAAATTAAAAATCCCGTGGTGAAAAGCTTCTGGGAACATGAGTATGCCAAGACCGGCGCGCGGGAAAAAGAGGAAATGATTCCGTATTTCAGCGCCAAGTTTGGTCCGTTTATCACCAATACCACTATTCGCAATATTATCGGACAGCCCAAGTCGGTTTTCAATTTCCGTGAGGTGATGGACAGCGGGAAAGTGCTGTTGATTAATCTATCTAAAGGCAGAATTGGCGCGCTCAACGCGCAGCTTTTAGGGTTGGTGATTGTGAATAAAATCAGCATGGCGGCGCTTTCCCGCAGTGATATTCCTGAAAAAGAACGCAAGCCTTTCTTCTTGTACGTGGATGAGTTTCAAAATTTCGCCACGGAAACTTTCGCGACGATTTTATCGGAAGCCCGCAAATATAACTTGGGTTTGATTATGGCGCACCAGTATATTAACCAGTTGGTTACCAAAGAGCATTTTGGCGAAGGGCAGAGCGCCAAAATCCGTGATGCCGTTTTTGGTAACGTGGGTACTTTGATGAGTTTCAAAGTGGGCGCGGAGGACGCGGAGTATCTGGCCAAAGAGTATGCGCCGGTGCTTTCCGAACAGGACATCATTGGCATTGGAAACTACAAAGCTTATCTAAAATTGAGCATCAATAATTCGCCCTCGCGGCCGTTTAGTTTGGAAACGGTTTATGACACGACGGGACAAAATGAAAAAATCGCGGACATTATCAAAAGATATTGCCGCATTAAATACGGCCGCAAGAAAGAGTTTGTGGATCAGGAGATTGAGGCGAGGTTGGGAATTAGCTAGCTTGTAGGTTGTAGCTTTTTAGCTTGTAGTGAAAAAAGAAAAATTAAAAAACAAAATAAAAAATCAAAAAACAAAATCACATGGATCCGTTGCTTGAATTAATTACACAAAAAAATAAACCCAGCCAATCAGCGGAAGATTACGCGCATTGGCAGAAAATTCGTGTGGAAGAATACGCGAGTTATCTGGGTAATTTGGAAAAAAATCTAACCGCGTTGGATTTACCTTTGCGCGATTTGCTTTTGCGTTTCAACCGGATTGATTCCCAATTTACCATTCCGCGCGCTTGCTCCGGTTATCTCAATCAGCAGGGCGGTTTAGCTTCTTTTCAGGTACCACTTTTACATCTTTATAACGATCCGGTGGGTTATGGTTTAGCCTTCGCGCCGCTGGAAATGGAATACCTCAAATTTCATAAATTGGACCGTCTGCTTTGCGGTATAGCGGAACAGTTGGGTTATGGTTTTAATGAAAAAGTGCTTGAGATTAAAAAGGAATATCCCGATGAAACCTACGATATGGACGGGATGCCCTCGGAAGTGATTTATAACTTTTGGATTCTGAAGCCGGAACACGGTTTTAAAATTTTAGAGGGTCTTTGGGGCGAGTTTGAAAAGATCGTGGACTTTTACGATAAACAAGGAACAGGTAAAGTGTTTAAGGAAAGTGAATTCAGACTGACTGAATCTAATATTGTAGCGGTTAAACGAGAAGGATTTAGGGAAAAGCTTGTAGCTGGTAGCTTGTAATTGGTAGAAAAAGGCATTTATTTTTCTCACAGCAGCTCTA
This sequence comes from uncultured Candidatus Peribacteria bacterium, assembly GCA_964585215.1. Taxonomy (GTDB): domain Bacteria; phylum Patescibacteriota; class Gracilibacteria; order CAZPDC01; family CAZPDC01; genus CAZPDC01. The sequence goes on along the minus strand of CAZPDC010000028.1, from coordinate 3,276 downwards.
CAATGGCGTTGTGTTTAATGTGTAGTTTGCTTTTTTTCCTGTTCCAAACTATCAACTGTTAACTACTAATTATTAACTCTCTATGGATCAGCGTTATACCAAACTAGCTAAGATTTTAGTGGAATGGTCCACGCAGGTGAAAAAAGGAGACCGAGTTTGTATTATGGGCGACTTCGGTTGCCTGGAGCTGGCCAAAGAATGCGCCAGGTTGTGTTATCAAAAAGGGGCGCGGGTGAGCTATGATTTTTCGCACGAGGAGCTGGCTTTTACCAAATTCAAATACGCTTCCGAAGTGCAACTGAAAACACCTTCGGCTGTCTATGAATTTCACATAAAACACAATGAGGTTTTTATCCGACTGCGCGCTCCGCAAAACACTAATTCTCTAAATAACATTGATGCTAAAAGAATTCAATGGGTAGCTACGGCCAATATGCCCGCGAAAAAAATACTTTTGGAAAAACGTTGGGTGTTTTGCGATGTGCCCGCGACGGGGGCGGCACAGGATGCCAAAATGAGTATGGAAGAGTACGCCGATTTTGTGTTTGGCGCTTGTTTACAGGATTGGAAAAAACTTTCGGTTAAATGCCGTAAATTGGGACTGCTCTTGAATCAAACTAAAAAAGTCAGGATTAAAGCTAAAGGCACGGATTTATGGATTGATGTTACCGGCAGAAAAGCCAGCTCAACTTTAAGGGCGGGACAGGGACAGTATAATATCCCGGATGGGGAGGTGTTTATTACTCCAGTGAGAGATAAAACCGAAGGACAGATTACTTTTGAGTGGCCGCAAAAAAGAGATAAGGAAGTGCGTGATTTATGTTTGGAGTTTAAGAAGGGTAAAGTGGTTAAATTTTCCGCCGGCAGTAACGCAGATTACTTCCAAGCGGTGTTAGAAACCGACCAGCTTTCCGATTCTTTAGGAGAATTGGGGATTGGAATGAACGCGGGGATTAAAACTTTCACGAACAACATTCTTTACGATGAAAAAATTGGCGGGACGATTCATATTGCCCTCGGTTCGGGCTATCCCGAGATTGGCGGTGATCCAAATTCGGCGGTACATTGGGATTTGGTGAAAAATCTCAAGGAGAAGGGGGAGCTTTGGTTTGACGATCAGTTAGTACAAAAGCAGGGTAAATTTTTAGTTAAACTTTAATGAAAGAACGCGCGCGCAAAGCCAGCAGTCTTATTCAGGTAATTTTGAGCGAAGCCATTCACGCCGAAATAGACGCGACATCTTTTGGGATGATTACCGTGAGACGGGTGAAAGTTTCAGATGATTTGGGTTGGGCAAAAGTTTTTATGAGCGGGTTGAGAAACCAAGAAAAACTGGTGGAAACCTTGAATAAAAGAATTTATTATTTGCAAGGTGTGGTGAATCGTAAACTGGCGATGCGTAAATCACCGCGTCTGCGTTTCGTCTTGGACGACACGGCGGAGTATGTGGAAAAAATTGAAAAACTGATTAAGAAAGCGAAGGGGGAGTTAGTTGATAGTTTATAGTTGGTAGTTTGTAGTTGGGGAAAGGAAAACGCAAAGGGCACAGAGCATATGGCATAGAGCAAGGGGCAAATAGCATAGAGCGAATAGCAAGGGGCAAAGATAGTTGGTAGAAATAAACTAGGAACTCAAACCCCCTTAATTCCCCTTATCAGGGGGACCAGCGCAGGAAAAGACTAAGAGGTAGTCCTACTTTTGGTGAAACTTCTCTGTAAAGCCCCCTTGATAAAGGGGGTTAGGGGGATTTATCAGAGGAGGATAAATGAGCACCTGAACAATAAAACAAGGAATTAAAAAACCAATATACCAATAATACACCAATATACCAATATACTAATACACCAATCAACTGATACGCTAGGACACAAACGATTTACTGGTTCAATCTCTTTTTATAGGAAAAGAGGTTGGTTTTATGGTATCAAGACATACTATACCCCTTCGCCTTTTTAATTCCGCTTTCTTGAAACCAGAAAATTAACTATTTTTATCAAGTTTTAAACAAAAATTAATTTTACGCTTCGGGGTATTATACGGAATTTATATATCATAATGGAGTATAATTCTTTTGGTATTTATGGAGAATATTTTGCCTAGACTAGAGAGTCGAGTGATCTTGGATTTAAAAAAAACCAGCCTAATTAGTCGGACGGTTTTACGTTCTCGGAAGATTGCCTTAGTTGCTCACCGTAAGCCGGACCTGGACGCGGTAGGTAGCTCGGTGGCGTTGAAGATTGCCTTGGAAAAAATTGGCAAAGAGTGTTTTCTGTTTTGTGGAGACGCGCTTCTACCCACAGAGCAATTTTTACTTTATGCCAATTTGTTTTCCACTCATTTCAATCCGGAAGAATTTGAGACGATTATTTTTGTGGATTGCGGTAGTTCCGGACAAACCGTTTTTTTGGAACAGTACCCTGCTTTATTTAAAAGGGCGGGAACCATCAATCTTGATCATCACCCCGGCAATGATTTTTTCGCGGAAATTAATTTAGTGCATCCGGAAGCTAATTCCACAGCCTTGATTGTTTACAATCTGTTGCGAGATTGGCGGGTGGAACTGGATCATTACGCGGCCACGGCGCTTTTGGCGGGAATTTATGGTGACACGGGAGGAATGCGGCACGCTAACACGATTGAGACTTTTGAAGTCATTGCTGATTTATTGAAAAAAGGGGCGGATTTGTCATTGGTGATTGAAAGAATGTTTTATAATCTGTCACCGACGACTTTAAGATTGTGGGGAAGAGTCTTGGAAAATGTGAAGATTACGGAAGGAGAGGTTTTGATTGCGGGTTTACAAAAAGAAGATTTTCAAAAAACGGGGGCCGCGCTGGGAGAAAGCGCGGGCCTGATTGATCTGTTAAAGATTACGCAAGGTATTAAATATGCGGTGCTTTTAACGGAAACAGAAGGGGAGGTACACGGACAAATCCGAACCGTTCAGCCTGAAGTGAACGTGGCTGAAATCGCGCGGAGGCTAGGAGGAGGAGGGCATACGCAAGCGGCGGCCTTCCGGATAAAAGGAAAACTGGAGAGGCGGGAAGAGGAGTGGGTGATAGTAGAAGAGAGTAGAATAGCTTTTTAGCTTGTAGCTTCTTAGCTGATTAGAAAGATTTAAGATTAGAAGATTAAGGTGAAAGTTCAAATGTCAAAATCCAAATAACAAATCAAATCCAAATGATTAAAAAAATTTATATTTAGTTATTTAAGCATTTATTGAATCATACGTAAATAACTTTGAATAAATAAGCTTCATTCCTAATGCCCCCTTGA
>CAZPDC010000027.1:0-8880 GCA_964585215.1 uncultured Candidatus Peribacteria bacterium | reverse complement strand
CGCACGAATGGCATAACGATGTGGAGACTGTCTTAACCATGTACTCGGCGAAAATTCAGGTGTCGTGAAGATGCGACATACCTGCAGTTAGACGAAAAGACCCCATGAAGCTTTACTACAGTTTGATATTGGTACATTGTTTCACTTGTTCAGCATAGGTGGGACCCCGACATTGTGTCGGGGGCCAGTGAGATACCACCCTTGTGTTGTAGTGTGCCTAATCCCGTACCATGAATCTGGTGTGGGAGACAGTATCTGATGGGTAGTTTAACTGGGGCGGTTGCCTCAATCCGCAAACTAACTCCGTTATCTTTTATATAATTTATGAAAGAGGCTAGTTTGGGGGCATTATTATAGTAATGTAATAGTGAATGACCGTCGCAGACAAAAAGAAAACAAAAAATCTTGGCTTATATGCTGGAACATCCGAGTATATCTGAGTACCAAAGTGTAAAAATTTCAGATTGCGGACAATCAGCAGGGAATCCCGACTTAGTCGGGAGCCCTCAACGACTAGACGCCAAGCCCCCATGTGGTGGGGAGAAGATATAGTCTGAACTGTGTTGCGAGGCACAGACTCTGATATTAAATCAGAGACCTAATCAGCAAGTCTATGAATAAAGAAAAATCTCTAAAAGACAAAGAGAGATAATAGTTGGAAAATTGCTTGGTGATGGACATGCAGAGACAAGTACACAAGGACGTACTTATCGCTTGAAGATTGAACATTCATGCAGTCAAAAACAATATGTTGATTGGTTATATGAAGAGTTACAATCTTTAACATCAAGTCCACCAAAGATAAAATTGCAGATTGTAAAAGGTAAACAATACCAAAAGTATTGGTTTAATACCAAATATAGTGGTAGTTTACGTTTTTATGCTCAACAGTTTTACCAAGGGAAAAAGAAACAAATTCCCAAATTAATTCATCGTTGGTTAACACCATTAACCTTAGCAATATGGTTTATGGATGATGGTTTAATAAAATCTCGAACTCATAAAGCTAAAATACTGAATATACAGGGCTTTACTAAGCCAGAAGTGGAAAGATTGATAGCGGCTTTAGATAATAAATATGGTATTAAAGCAAAGTTAAGAAAGCAGAAGGAAGGTTATCAAATTTATTTATTATCCGAGACAATAAAAGAGTTTGAGAGATTGATAAAACCATACATTATTCCAACAATGAGATATAAATTAGGTTAACATGATGCCCAAATAATAACGGAGGCGTTTACAAAGGTTGGCTTGGTCCGGATGGAAATCGGACTGGACGTGCAAACGCATAAGCCAGCTTTACTGCAAGGGTTACCACCCGAGCAGTTACGAAAGTAGAAGTTAGTGATCCGACCGTGCGATATAGGACGGCGGAAGCTCAACGGATAAAAGTTACTCTGGGGATAACAGGCTGATCGCATCCAAGCGTCCACAGCGACGATGCGGTTTGGCACCTCGATGTCGGCTCATCGCATCCTGGGGGTGGAGAAGCTCCCAAGGGTTTGGCTGTTCGCCAATTAAAGCGGTACGCGAGCTGGGTTCAGAACGTCGTGAGACAGTTCGGTCTCCTATCTACTGTAGGCGTCGAATGTTGAGGGAACTCATCCCTAGTACGAGAGGACCGGGATGAACAAACCTCTGGTCTACCAGCTGTCCTGCCAAGGGCACCGCTGGGTAGCTAAGTTCGGCACGGATAAGCGCTGAAAGCATCTAAGCGCGAAGCCGTTCCCAAGATAAACATTCAATTCCCCGACGTTACGTCGGGGTAATAGACTCGTTCGAGACGAGGACGTTGATAGGCGCTAGGTGAAAGTCTGGCAACAGATTTAGCCGAGGCGTACTAATAAGTCAAGTGTACTACGGAAACACAAAGCTGTGCTTACAATTTAAAAAAAAAGACCCAATCTTGGTGGTTTTTGCGCTAGGGGTACACCCGTTTCCATTCCGAACACGGCAGTTAAGCCTAGTGGCGCCGATGGTAGTCGCAAGGCCAGAGTAGGTAGCCGCCAAGATTGGGTCTTTTTTTAATTGGCAAATTTATTTTTTTGTTTATATACTTTCTAATTTTTCACGAACAATTTTGATTAGGTCTTTAGGTTTAATTTCGGTTTTTGCCAAAAAATCCACAGCTCCCAATTTTGTTCCCTTTTCGCGATTGTCCTGTTCACGTTTATTGGATAAAATGTAAACCGGAATACCTTGAGTTTCCGGCCGCGCTTTGAGTTGATGTAGAATGTCAAAACCATTAATATCATCCTCCAGCTGCAAATCCAAAAGAATCAAATCAGGTTTATTTTCTTCTGTCATTTTTATTGTTTCGGCCGCTGATGGTGAAACAAGCAAATTTAGCTTGTCCAATCTAAACTTAAGGCGGTACATGTCAATAATCACAGAGTCGTCTTCCACCAACAGGATTTTAGCTTTTTGCGGGTTCATATTTTTTTAAAGTTTAATGGGTAAATAAACTCTGAAAGCAGTTCCTTTGTTTTCACCGGCGCTGGTCAAGGTTATTTCTCCGCCGTGCGCCTTAATAATTTTTTTCACGATAAACAGTCCCAATCCCGAGCCGTCAGGTTGTATCAACATAGCTCGTTTGGCGCGAATGAATTTCTCGAATAATTTTTCTTTTTCTTCCGAGGTAATGCCGATGCCGGTATCAGTTATTTCAAATACGACTTGGTTTTTTTCTTGGTATAATTTAATTTCCGCGCCGCCGGCCTCGGTGTAATTGCAGGCATTATCAACAAGATTTATAAAAACATGCGTCAAAAACGACGGGTCGGCGCTAATCAACGGCAATGGCTTGTCAGGGGGCTGGTATTTTAGATATATTTTTTTCTTTTCATAATTTGGGCGCAAGGTGTTGATGGCGTCTTCTACCAGTTTGGCAACATCAGTCGGCTCTGGTTTTAGTTTAGCGCCCATTTCCACTTCCATGGCATCCATTAAATCATGGACAATATTTTTGAGACGTTCGGCCGAGGTGAGCATATTTTTTTGCTGTTGTTTAATTTCCGCTTGGGGTAAAGTATCAAAATCTCCATCATATTGCATTGACAGCAAGCCGATGAGGGCTGATAACGGGGTGCGGAGCTGATGCGAGGCAATATCCAGGAATTCGGTTTTTTGTTTATCCAATTCTTTTAATTTCAGATTGGTTTTTTCTAAAGAGTGGGCGAGAGAGGTGATTTCCTCGCGGCGCTGGACTTCTTTTTTTGCACTCTTTATTAACAAATAGGATAATAATAAAACAGCTATTAACACAGTACCATTTATCAAAAACTGCCTGATATTATCCGCTATGATAAATTGAAAAAACAGAAATAAATTTAAGATTATAAGTAGACCTTCAGTGGTAACAACTTTAATATTTAATAATTGGTATCTCAAAATAGCATAAGTAGTAAAAACGGCAAGTAATGTAGAAAAAAATTGCCCCAGCCAATTCAATTCAAAATAACCGAGCCAAGGCATGATCAAATTTGTGGTCATGGCCAAATTGGCTCCCAAAAAATAACCACCTAAAATATATAAAATCTGTTGGCGCATCAGTCCCCCGGCTTTACGCCATTTTTTAAATAAAATGACAAACCCTGCCAAAAACAATAAACTTATGTGACTGGAATAAATTAGATACAGTGGACCCCACAAAATTTTATCTTCGCCAATATCAATCAGTTGCATTCCCTGAATCATCCATGTGGGATGTAAAACTAAATAAACAATAAATAAATTTTCTAATAACAATAGGAGCTGTACCCACATTCTTGGTTTTTTATTATCAGGAAAAACAAAAGTAAAAAATAAAAAGGTGGTAGAAGTGAAAGAAGCCATGATATAAAGAAGCCTGGCCCATAATAGAACCTCCCCGAAAAGATGGGAACGATACAGCACCATGGGGAATATCCAGCCCACGATTGCCAATATCGCTACAAAATAAGCTCGTCCACTCGGAGTTTTACGAGCATAACGATAAAGCACCCACAATAAAGAGACGTTTATGGCTAATGACACTAAAACAATTATATTACGAAAATCTAACTCAAACATAGCTTATGTATTATACAATATTTTATCCATAAAAATAAAAACCCACTTTGGATAGGTTAAAATTTTCTCCTGGTGGCGTGGTGGTGAAACGAAAGCTTCATCACCACGCCGCCGGTTGCGTCAATCATCTGGGTGTTCCATGAGCTCAGCTTTGAAACCAAGCTCAACGGCCGCCTTGAAGAACATCTCGGGGCTCGCAAGGACATCACGTCCACGCTGAAGCACCACGAATGCCTCAAGGAGGCAACCAGGAATGTTGTCCGCCCTGAAGTTGGGCAGACGTGGGAACATGGTCAACCGACCATCTTGCACTATCGCCTTCTTCAGGACCACCATCTTTTTCGCCATCTTCACCCGAACCAGCTGATGAATGCACGGATGGGTATCATCCGCAACCACAGTCCCCGGACGGAAGTAGGGAACTGCATCTTCGATGTCATCGCCTCGCGCGGTAAGAACTACGGCTACATCAGCATACAAAAGATTGGTCGGATCGCTAGTGCGAAGCACGTTATCTTCCTTTTGCGGATTGCGCGGGTAACGTGGGTCGATAGCAATGATTGTTCGGAAATGATTCCGACAGTCAGCGGTTACCTGAGTGCCGGTGTAACCTGCACCGCCAAGCAAAGCCAAGTTGGTGTCGGAAGGGTTTTTCCCCTTGAGGTGAGCCACCTCGAGAGCCGCTTTGCGCATAGCGAAACGAGTTCCGAGACTTCCATCAACGAAAGGGGTGTCCAGTTCAATACCGGCCTTCTTAGCAAAACCAGGTAGTCGGCCAGCCAAAGCCACGGTGCTCGCCTTGGGGAATTCTTTCCTAACATCTGCCAGAATCTGATGGATTCGTTGCAAATCCTTGTCCATGTCCTCAGCCGACGTTTGGGTAGCGGCATAGATTCCCCATCTGCCATTGAACCGAATCAAACCCAAAGGAAAGATATTCCGAAGAAACTTCGATGCCCACCTGGGAAAGTATGCTCTCGAGTCCTTGATCGTCCCCGGATAGACCAAGAACACGAATAGGCTAAACCACTGCCGAACCAGTGGCCAGCCGAAGTAGAGTAGAAAGAACAGCAGAACACGGCCGAGAAGTCGGATACCGCTAATCCTCTTACTCTTCTTGGAGCGTGGGATGGTGACCGCCTCTTTGATAGGGCGGTCGGAGGGGACTGTTTTTTGCAGTATCATGATACACCTCCTCCCGCCCGCGGCGGAATGTCGCAGGCGAAATTGCCCTCGCTTTGTGCACAAAATTATTTACACGCACAACGAGGGCAATTTGCTTTTTTGAAAATAATTTTAAAGAGCGAAATTTGGTTTTATTCTCTTTCTAAAATAAAACCAAATTCCAATCTTCAATTATTGTAAGACAAATCATTAATGTAAAAGTTTCTTATTTATAACAAAAATGAGGACTTTTGTCAAGGGTTGTACAGTCACCCTTCAAGGGTTACACTCGCATTTGACTTTTGCTTAGCCAATAAATTGACCAGAAGATAAAAGGCAGACTTAACCACTGTCCAGCGGTCAAAAGTCCTTCCCAGGAAGTCTGGTATTCTTTGGTAAATTCCAGCAGGAAACGACCGCCGAAGTATAAGATTAAGAAAAGATGAAAAATAAATAGTTGTGGGAGTTTGTTTGAATATTTTTTGTAAATAGTAAATAGTAAATAGTAAATAGTAAATAGTAATAAAGCTTCATAAAGTTGTGTAGGGTGGCGAAGAATGGGATTATTTTCGTAGTTTGGAAAGTAAACCCCCCAAGGCAAGTCTGTCGCGCGGCCGACAATTTCGGAATTGAAAAAATTGCCGATTCGAATAAACATGGCGAGGAGGGGAATGGGGATGACTAATAAATCAATTACTTTTTTCCATTCTAATTTTTTAATTTTAGTATAAATTAAAAATGTTAATAGTAAACCAATGGTTAAACCATGGCTAGAGAGGCCGCCGTGGTTAATAAAAATAATTTCACTGGGATGGGAAAAGTAATAGTTAGCTTCATAAAACAAAATATGACCTAAACGGGCGCCAATTAAACCGCCAATGGCTAGCCAAATTGATAGATCTAGAGCTTCTTCAGTCTTTAGATTATTTTTTTTAAATAATTTTACTATTATTAAGACAGATAGCAGTACACCCAAAGCTAAAAGCACTCCATACCAGCGGATGTTGATAAGGTGCCAATGGAGGATAATTGGTTCAATGTTGTTGATCATGCTATTTTAAGAAAATAAACTGGCAAAAGTGTAGATCATAGTTTGTGTTATAACTCTATTTTTAATAATATCGGGCAATGGTCCGAACCTTTGACTTGGTCTAATATTTTTACCTCTTTAACTTTTTTAAATAATTTTTTGCTGACGATGAAATAGTCAATACGCCAGCCAATATTCCTTTCTCGGGCGGTAAAACGATAGGACCACCAGGTGTATTGAATTTTTTTAGGATAAAGTGCGCGGTAGGCATCTGTCATGTCTTTTTTAAGAAATTGATCAAAAAATTTTCTTTCTTTAGGATGGAAACCAGGATTGCCTTCATTTGTTTTAGGATTGGCTAAATCAATGGCTTCATGAGCGACATTGAAATCACCGGTAATAATAACTGGCTTTTTTTTCTCTAATTTTTTGACGTGAGCAAAAATTTTATTATTAAATTCAATTTTAAAATTCAGTCTGGATAAGTCATGGCGCGAGTGTGGGAAATAGGTATTGATGAAGTAGAATTGAGGAAATTCAATAGTTTGGACTCTGCCTTCACTATCAAACTTTTTTGTTCGGGTGTCATTGATTTGTTTTAGAACCTTGAGAGGTAAGGATTCTTTAATGAGGATAGCTGTGCCAGCATAGCCAGGCCGCTCAGCTGAATTCCAAAATTCTGCATAACCAGGAAAATCTAGTTCAGCTTTACTTCGGTCTTTAGTGCTTATCTTTACCTCCTGCAGAGCTAAAATATCTGGTTGGTATTTTTTTAGCGTCTGCAAAAAACCGTTTCGTAAGGCGGCGCGGATGCCATTGACATTCCAGGACATTAAGATTAGACTACTTTTCATATAATGATAGTACTATAGCAGAAAAAGCAGAGATTTCCAATTCAGAAAAAATTATCCACAGTTGCCTGTATTGTCAAGATTCTAACTAACTGATATATTTTTTCTATATAAAAAATATAAGACTATGTTAGAAGAACGCTATCAAGAAATTAAAGAAGCTGTATTGGCTCACATCCAGACTCTATTTGAAGAATTAGAAGAAGATATGGCTATGTCTCATCAAGAGAAGTATGTCTTGCTTGAGGACGCCTTTGAAAATGCTTCAGACGAGGGAGAATTGCGGGTTGCTTTTGAACAATGGCATGCCGATCATGCTGAAGATATGGGGCTGCAATATAAGCCGGGTGAATTATGGGAGCAGGCTTTAGGCGGCGAAGTTAATTATGATAGTTATGAAAAAGAAGATGAGGATGGTTTTTCGGTTGAAGAAGAATCTGAGAAGAGTGAATTTTAAAAATATATAGAAAATTATCCACCCTTTTGGGGTTATTTTTTTTATGTTATAGTATAGTCACTATGGATAAAAACTTGGCTTTAGAATTTGTCCGTGTTACTGAGGCTGCTGCCGTGGCAGCTGCTAAGTGGATGGGACGAGGTGATAAAATAGCTGCTGACAAGGCGGCTGTTGATGCGATGCGCAAATATTTTCAGTATGTAGAATTTAGCGGCCAAATTGTAATTGGTGAAGGTGAAAAAGATGAAGCGCCGGAATTATATATTGGTGAAAAATTAGGCACTGAAGCCGGTCCTGATTTGGATATAGCTGTAGATCCCTTAGAATGTACTAACAGTGTGGCTAATGGTACCCCGAATGCCATTTCTGTGATTGCTACTGGTGAAAGAGGTTCTTTGTTTCATGCCCCAGATATGTATATGAATAAAATAGCTTGTGGCCCTTTAGCCAAAGGCAGGATTGATTTGGATGCGCCAGTAGAGGAAAATTTAAAAAATGTGGCTAAAGCTTTAGAAAAAGAAGTTAGCGAGTTAGTTGTGGTAGTTTTGGGGCGTCCTCGTCATGAACAGTTAATAGAAGAAATACGTCAAGCCGGCGCTCGGGTTAGATTGATTACTGATGGTGATGTGGCTGGAGCCATTGCGCCTTCTTTACCAGATTCTGGCATAGATTTACTAATGGGCATCGGCGCTTCAGCTGAAGGGGTTTTGGCGGCTGTAGCCATCAAGGCTTTGGGCGGTGAATTACAATGTCGTTTAGCACCTAAAGATGATAAACAAAGGCAAAGAATAATAAAAATGAATATTACTGACCCGGATAAAAAATTATTAATTGAAGATTTAGCCAAAGGTGATAAACTTAGTTTTACAGCCACGGGTGTAATTGACGGGCCTTTATTGCGCGGGGTGCGTTATACTGCTGATTATGTTATCACTTATTCTGTGGTTATACGGGTAATGAGTGGCACGGTTAGGTTTATAGAAACTCATCATAAATTACCAGCTTATACTTAATATTTTTATATATGCCCACGCCAAATATCTCGCCAAACAAATTTTACACGCAATCGTGGTTTTATTGGTTAATTCTTATCATTATTGCCGCCGGTTTAGGGTGGTTTTTTTATAATCAATATTATCTGGAGCCGGTGGATTGGACAGACGGCGCTAATAAATCCGCGATTCAGGTGATTGAAAATAATGATGGCACCAAGACGGTGAGGAATGTGGAAGGGGGTTATGAGGTTTCAATACCGCAAGATTGGCAAGTGGTTTCATTTGATGATGAAACATTGGCAGTTTCTGAGCCTGATATTGATCAGGTACAAA
>CAZPDC010000026.1:5084-8938 GCA_964585215.1 uncultured Candidatus Peribacteria bacterium | reverse complement strand
GAAGGTTAAATAATTTAGCTCAAAACTTTCTCAAAGGAAAAAGCGTATGATCCTATACTGAGCGAAGCGAATGTACTCCCTCAGAATGACACTAAAAAGCTAATCAGTTTTACGATTCAATTTTTAACTTTGCATTTTGAACTTTTAATTTTCTTCTACCATTTTTTCTCTTTTTCCCGCCACAATGTCCAAAATTCTTTGGGCGGACAAGATCGGATGAGCAACATCGCGGATGCTAAAATCGGAAGTTTGTCCAGCGGTTTCAATCCGAATACTGCCGTAATTAAAAATAGTGCCAAAAATTCCTTTCACCGTGCCCGTAACGTCCGTAATTTGCTCCAAAGCAACCTCTCCCATCGTGCGGCGAAAAATATTGTACTGATCCATATCCACCAGACGCTGATCGGTCACAATCACAATGTCCAAAACCTCTTCCAGCCATTTCAAATAAAACACCAACAAAGACACAACTAAATACAAAATCGCGATCAGCCACACGATTTGTGGAATTGTTTGAGTTAATAAACTTAGCGCCACCAAAAACAAAACCAGCGGTAACCCTCCGATAACCAACACCATAAACACGGTTTTTAAATAAACCAAGGGATGTTTTTTGATCCAGAGCAACACTTCTTCATGCGGACGTTTGGTAGGAAAGTTCATAAGTTAGCTGATTAGCTTGTAGCTTTTTAGCTTCTTAGTTAGAGAGGCATCTAATTTCTAAAAAAATAATCTTAAATGGTTTTGTTCTTGAAAATTTAGTTATTGTGCTTTATTTGGGAATTGGAAATTGGGAATTGGAAATTAAACAATGGTTCTTTGGGTTAATCCTTGCCTGTAATTATTTCACCTTAATCTCAGCAACTTTCTTTGTCTCCTCGTCCACTTTAAACCTCTCATCTATCGCCAATTTTCCCACTGCCATTATATCTCCTTTTTGATTTGTAAAAATAGGAACTAGTGAACGCTTAGAAATAGGGATCTTTTTATCTGTAAAGAAATCCTGCAACTTCTTCTTCCCACCTAAACCTAGGGGATAAAAATTGTACTAATCTCACACATTTAAGACGCCTTGACTAGATAAATATTTTTACATAGAATAGAATAGTAGTGGTCATTGTGATCTTTGACAATTAATTCACAAGTAAGGAGATGGATATCATGGGTGTTAACAGTGGCATGCCACTAAAAGTAACACCGATCATTAAGGTGGTCGGCGACTTCTGTAATTTACGGTGCGGTTATTGTTTTTACAGTTGCAACAACCAAAACACACCGCGCAAGCTGTCTGATGTACTGCTAGATAGGTTCTTGGAGGAATACTTTTCCCTGTTCGACGGTAACTGCTTGTTCATCTGGCACGGGGGAGAGCCACTGCTAGCTGAATTATCTTTCTTCCAGAGGGTTGTGGATTTGCAACGACAATACAAAACAAAAGCGCATAGCTGTATTAAAAACTGGGATATAGGTAAAAACGGCCTGCCAGAGATGCGAGTGGCAGGCGATGTGTAATAACGGTTGTACCCATCACCACGTTGAATCTGTAGGTGGCCAGTATTACTATTGTGCCGCTCGCAAAGAGATTTTCTCTTACCTTCGCGAGAAGGTGAATAACTATCGTCAGTCTTTGGAAGGAGGTGAAACAGATGACAACGACAGGTCAAAACGCGATATCAGGAGCCTTACAACGTTTCGAATTTAGTATAGCTGCTAGTTGGGATGACTGGGATGACTGGTCGGATGTAGATGAACACTCCGATTCCGCTGCTGATTAATGGTTCAAAGAGGGCATGAGAATTTCTTATGCTTTCTTTTTATTTTTTCAACCTACCATTTTCCTTTTTTGTAGTCTTTTTTTAATTCACTCCAATCCTGATATTGTCGAACCGGGTATGCTCTTGGACACAAAGAAAAATCTTGTCTCATAGGATCAATTACAATCCATTTTTTGTTGAGCGGATTATAAATTTTAAGCCAGGCATGACGAGTATCAGCTCTTTTTGCCTCACGTATTTTTCCATGAACAAGCTTTGTTGGTATTCTTTGTTTTCTAAGTACTGCTGCAAAGATAGTTGTCGTTGATCCACAAGAAACAATTTTTCTTTTTAATATTTCACGAGCTGTTAAAAATCGGGATTCTTCAAATGATTTTGCTTTCTTTTTCTTTTCCCCTACGTTTTCGCGGAGAACAAGATTTATTTTTCTAAGAAAATCTTCTAAATTTAAATCTTGCTTGAGTGGTAAACATTTTTTACAGAATTCCTCGGGGATATTTTTCGTTAAACTGCATACTTTAAGATATTTTAAAATGTACCGGGATTTAAGAAATTGGTAATCACCTAAATGTATTTTTTTTAGATTATTTGTTGATTCCATGGAGTTTATTTAGGATAAGTTTTCGTAGTAAATATTGGGTTATTTGTACTGTAAAATCTTTTATAAAAGAATATCTAATTTCTAATTCCTAAAAAACTTTTAATTTTAATAATTCCCCTCGTCTCCTCGTCCACTTTAAACCTCTCATCTATCGCCAATTTTCCCACTGCCATTATATCTCCTTTTGTGTTTGTGAAAATCGGAATAACCTTTCGCTGTGAAACGGTAATTTTTTGGTCCGTGAAAAAATCCTGCAATTTCTTTTTACCACCCAAGCCCAGAGGATAAAAAAAGTCCCCCTTCTGCCAGTTTCTCGTAAAAATTTCTTCACCTGCTTTGGCTTGATCCAAAATAATTTCTCCTTTTTTAAAAGTTAATCGTCTATCCTTAAGTCCATTCATAGATCTCCGGATCCCTCCAGAGGCGGGCAGGCAATCCGAAGATGACAGATTCCGGACACATTCGGCAGGCTCAGTGCAAGCAAGCCGGAATGACAAAAGAGATACAATATAATCTTCCCCTTTCACCAATTTTCTTTTTTCTTTTCCTTCTCCCCTTTTTTTTGATCTTTCCTCATTTTGAATTTTGAATTTTGAATTTTGAATTTCTTCTACTCTCACCTTCCCATATTCAATTCTAAATTCCAAACCTCCACCTAGTTTTTTACATTTGCCTGTGTGATTTTTTTTAATTAATACTTGCACTTCTCCCACTTGTTTTAATGCCAGTCCTTCCGTACTCCCTGTCTGTTGAATATAAATTTGTTCAATCAATTGTTTTTGCAAAATCTCCGGCAGTTTCAAAAAATCGGTCACTTTAATTTCATTTTGCTTAACTAGTTTTTTAACTTGTTCGTTTAAAAATTCTTCAATTTCGCCATACAATCCGGCATTTTTCAAAAGCACTTTTTCAAAATCAGGGTAAATCTGTTTCAAAAGGGGAATAATTTTTAAACGTAGGTAGTTGCGCGTGAATTTGGTTTGCCGGTTTGTCGCGTCCGTGCGGAATTTTAATTTATATTGCTGACAATACTCCAAGATTTCCTGTTTAGAAAAAACCAAGAGTGGCCGCAATAAATTACCCTGCGTTAATTTTAACCCTATTAGCCCCCTTAGTCCCGCGCCACGCAAAAAATGCATCAAAATCGTTTCTAGATTATCGTCACGATGATGTGCTAAAACAATAAAACGCGCCTGATATTTTCGCGCCACTTGGTCTAAAAATTGGTAACGCAACTTCCGCGCCGCTTCCTCCGGACCCAGTTTATTTTTACGCGCGAAGGTTGCCACCTCCGCCCTGCCCACTTCTACCGGCAAACCGAATCGTTCAGCCAAACGGATCACCAATTGTTCGTCTCGGTCAGCCGCTTTACCCCGCAATTGGTGATTAAAATGCGCCACCACAAGCCGGTAATTCAAACGACGCAATAAATCCAAAAGACACACTGAATCCGGCCCGCCCGAAACCGCGACAACCAG
>CAZPDC010000026.1:0-4984 GCA_964585215.1 uncultured Candidatus Peribacteria bacterium | reverse complement strand
GCTCTCTTTGTTCCCACTCCTCCCCGTTCTTCAATGATTTTTTCCGCCACGTTGTTGGGTACTTTAGCAAATTCACAAAATTCCATGGTGTAAGAAGCGCGACCTTGGGAAAGCGAACGTAACGCAGTGGCATAACCAAACATTTCCGCGAGTGGAACTTTGGCGCCAATCGCTTTCAGCCCTCCTTCCTTGTCGTCCATTCTTTGAATCTGTCCACGACGGCTGTTTAAATCACCCATTACATCACCCATAAAATTTTCTGGGGTCACTGCTTCCACGCTCATAATCGGTTCAATCAAAACCGGACTCGCCTGTTTGGCCGCTTTCTGAAAAGCTAAACTGCCTGCTACCTTAAACGCGAATTCAGAAGAATCCACATCATGGTAAGAACCATCACGCAGATGCACTTTCACATCCACCACCGGATAACCCGCCATCACACCGCGCGTCATCGCTTCCTCAATACCCTTCTGCACCGCGGGAATGTATTCCTGTGGAATATGTCCTCCCTTAACCTCATTTAAAAATTCAAAACCTTTTCCCGGCTCGTTGGGTTCCAAGAAAATCACCGCATGACCATACTGACCACGGCCACCAGTTTGTTTGACGTATTTTTCTTCTCCTTCCGCTCCTTTTTGAATGGTTTCCTTGTAAGCGACCTGCGGTTTGCCCACATTGGCCTCTACCTTAAATTCTCTTTTCATACGATCCACCAGGATATCCAAATGCAATTCGCCCATACCCGCGATAATGGTTTGATTGGTCTCTTCATCCGATCTAATGCGGAAAGTGGGATCTTCATCCGCTAATCTTTGCAACGCTAACCCCATTTTTTCCTGATCGGCCTTAGTTTTGGGTTCAATCGCCACAAAAATCACTGGTTCGGGAAAATCAATTGTTTCAAGGAGAATCGGACTGCTTTCATCACAAAGCGTATGACTGGTTTTGGTATTTTTTAAACCAATCACGCCTCCAATGTGACCCGCGGGAATCTCGGGAATTTCTTCGCGCGAATTAGCGTGCATCAGAAGCAACCGACCAATACGTTCACGCGTATCCGTGGAAGAATTATAAACGTAAGTGCCTGATTTTAAAACTCCCGTGTACACTCGCACATAGGTCAGCCTACCCACAAAAGGATCACTCGCCACCTTAAAAGCCAACACGGTTAAGGGTTCTGTATTGGACGTTTTACGCGTAATCTGCTCGGTTGTACCAGGTTTAATGCCGGTTGTAGGTGGTTTATCCAAAGGTGAGGGTAGGTAATGCGCCACCGCGTCCAAAATTGTTTGCACCATCACTCCCCTGCCATCTCCTCCCAATACAGGGAAAAAATTACCCTTCAACGTACTTTTACGAATCGCCAACTTAATCTCGTCTTCGGTCAGCTCTACTCCACTTAGATATTTTTCCATGAGTTGATCGTCCGCCTCCACGGCTTTTTCAATCAAACGCGCGCGGTACTCTTTAACTTTTTCTAACATGTCCGCGGGAATTTCCTCTTCAGTTAAAATTTTATCATGATATTCCTTGTAAACATAAGCCTTCATTTTAACCAAATCCACAATCCCCCGTATCCCCAATTCAAAACCAATCGGTAATTGAATCGGGTGAGCATTTTTACTCAAACGTTTATGGATTGAATCCAGACTACGGTAAAAATCACCCCCCACCTGATTGATTTTATTAATGAAACATAAACGCGGCACATGGTATTTATTGGCTTGTCTCCAGACCGTTTCTGATTGCGGTTCCACTCCCATTTTGCCATCGAAAATCACCGCCGCGCCATCCAAGACGCGGAGTGAACGTTCCACTTCCGCGGTAAAATCCACGTGTCCCGGGGTATCAATAATATTAATATGAATTTCAGGCGCGTCGCTGGAAAAAGGTTTCCAAAAACAAGTCGTGGCCGCGGCCGTGATCGTAATGCCTCTTTCCCGCTCTTGTTCCATCCAGTCCATTTGAGTATCACCTTCATGCACCTCGCCGATTTTGTGAATCCGGCCCGTGTTAAACAAAATTGCTTCCGTAATCGTGGTTTTTCCCGCGTCAATATGGGCGATAATGCCAATATTGCGAACTTGTTCTAAAGGTTTTACTGCAAACATAAATTAATTTTAAAAAAATGAATTCTTGCCTAGCATAACGGCAAAGTTACAATTTGCAACGGAAGTAACCACTTCCACCTACGCGGTGCAAAGAGAGTTTATTATTCTTCTGTTGTTGATTTTTCCGCCAAAACCATTTCCTCCTTTTCTTTTTCAATCACGGAAATGCCGGCCACTCGATCCCCTTCAGCCAAACGCATAATATAAACTCCTTGAGTCACGCGACTACGTGCGGGCACTTCTTTCAATTTAATGCGAATCATTTGTCCCAAAGAAGAAACAATCAAAAGATCGCCTTCTGTTTTTTGAGGCAAGATGCGCGCGCCCACGATTTTACCTGTCTTACGACTGACTATCGCGGCCTTGATGCCTGAACCACCCCGTCCTTGCAAACGGTATTCCGCGATGGAAGAAAGCTTGCCAAAACCTTTTTCAGACAGAGAAAGTACTTTTTCTTTGGGGTCGCGCGCCACGCCCATACTGACCACTTGATCATCTCCCTTAAGTCTAATGCCACGTACTCCCGCCGCGCCACGCCCCATCGGACGCACGTCTTTTTCCGAAAAACGAATGGAAAGACCATTGGTGGTAATCAGCATCACTTGCTCTTCTCCGTCGGTGGGTCGCACCCATAAAAGCTCGTCCTCTTCTTTCAAACCCATTGCCCGAATGCCCGAAGAACGAACATTTGTGAATTCGTCCAAGGGAGTTTTTTTCACTTGACCCAGTTTTGTAGCCATAAACAGATGCTTACCCGGCTGTAAGGTTAGATCCAAAACCACCGCCACCCTTTCGCCTTCCTGCAAATTAAGTAAATTGATTACGTTTTGTCCCTTGGCCTGCCGTGAAGCTTGCGGGATCTCATAGGCGGGCAATTTAAACACTCGGCCCGTGTTTGTGAAAAAGAAAAGTTCATTTAAGTTTTTAGTTACCAAAAGTTGCAAAATCTCATCTTCTTCTTTGGTGGTCATCCCCACGATACCCTTACCACCACGACGCTGGGAATGATAAGAAGAAGGGATAACTCTTTTGATATAACCTTCGCGCGTGAGCGTCACCACCATCTCTTCATTGGGAATCGTGTCCGTCGCGGAAATCTTATCCAAACCTTGCGCGACTACCTCTGTGCGACGCGCATCGCCGTAATTTTTTTTAAGTTCTCCCAATTCATCCAAAATGATTCGTTTAATTTTTTCCGGATCAGCTAAAATGCTTTTTAATTCTCCAATTAAAGCAAGCTTCTCCGCCAACTCATCTTCAATCTTCTTTTTTTCCAGCCCCGCTAGGGTCTGCAACCTCATCTGTAAAATCGCCTCGGCCTGCAGCTCGGTTAGCTTAAATTTAGCGATTAAATTTTCCTTCGCCTCTTCTTTGGTGGCTGAACTTTTAATGGTCTTGATCACCGCGTCAATGTTGTCCAACGCGATCTTTAAACCCTCCAAAATATGCGCGCGCGCTTCCGCGATTTTTAACTCATACTGGGTGCGGCGCGTCACCACTTCATGACGGTGCAACAGAAAATATTCCAAAAGCGACTTGAGATTAAGCAGCTGCGGCTGCAACCCTCGCTCTACCAAAGCTACCATATTAAAACCAAAATTCTCTTGTAGTTGAGTGTATTTATAGAGCTGGTTTAAAATCTTTTTGGGGTAACCGTCTTTTTTAATCTCAATCACCACGCGCACCCCTTCCTTATTGGATTCATCGCGAATATCGGTAATTCCCACAATCTTTTTATTCTGCACCAGTTCCGCCATCTTTGTGATTAAGGCGGATTTATTCACCTGATAAGGAATTTCCGTTACGAGAATGCGACATTTGCCATTTTTGGTTTCTTCAATCTCCGCGCGTGCGCGCATCACCACACTCCCGCGTCCCGTGGAATAAATTTCTTTAAAAGTTCCACCATCGTAAACCAAGCCTCCTGTCGGAAAATCCGGACCTTTGATAAATTTTAAAAGTTCTTCCACGTTACACTCCGGGTTGCTCGCCAGATAACAAATCGCTTCCACGACTTCATTTAAATTGTGCGGGGGGATATTGGTGGCCATACCTACCGCGATTCCCATCACTCCGTTTAAAAGTAGATTGGGGATTTTGGCGGGTAGCACGATCGGCTCTTGTTCCGTGGCGTCGTAATTGGGCCTGAAATTAACCGTCTCTTTTTCCGTGTCAAACATCAATTCTTCCGCGATCTTGGTCATCTTGGCTTCCGTATAACGCATATGGGCGGCACTGTCTCCGTCCATGGAACCAAAGTTGCCTTGTCCATCCACCAAGGGGTAACGCAGAGAAAAACTTTGCGCCATTCTGACCAAAGTATCATAAACCGCTATGTCTCCGTGAGGATGATATTTTGCCAACACATCGCCCACCACTTTGGCCGACTTGCGGTATTTTGCTCCCGCGCGAATCCCTTGTTCCCACATGGAATACAAAACCCGTCGGTGGACCGGCTTCAGTCCATCGCGCACATCCGGCAAAGCGCGTGAAACAATCACGCTCATCGCGTAATCCAAATACGATTCCTGCATTTCTTGGGAAATCTCACGCGGAATCATCACGCCCACCTGATCTACTGGTTTTACTTCTGGTTCCTCTGTTTTTTTAACCATAAATCAACCTAAGGGAAATAGATTCAAAGCAGAGAAATTTTAGACTAAACGAGCTTTTTCGCAAGCGATTTGCTTCTATAAAAAGGAATTAGGTAAACATGAATGTTTTGATCTATTATTCTGAATGTGATTTAAATCCTATTACTTCAATTTCTAATTCCTAATTTCTAAATAAATTCCAAATCCTAATTAATCAAAAATGCGGATCATACGCTTTTTCCTTTGAGAAAGTTTTGAGCTAAATTATTTAATCATCCT
>CAZPDC010000025.1:0-9119 GCA_964585215.1 uncultured Candidatus Peribacteria bacterium | reverse complement strand
CAAAACTTTTTTCCCCCCGACGCAGACAAAAAAATAGTGGAGTTGATTTTGGAAGCAGGTAGGGTCAGAATCTCAAAGCAAGAGACCCTGAACCACGATTAAATCAGGATTCAGGGTGACACACCACGATAAATGTCAAATAGCAAAATCCAAATGACAAATCAAATCCAAATGACTTAAAAATTTAGCATTTAGTCATTTAAGCATTCATTTGGCATTTGAGCTTTAAGTTTTGATATTTAATAATTTACAACTCACTATCTTAAAAAAGAACTTAATCAAACTTGTTGTCGCTTTTCTGAAACAAAACCAACGCCCCCTGATCGTTATTCTGGGTCCCACGGCCAGTGGAAAAACGGCATTGTCTATTGAGTTAGCTGAAAAATTCAACGGTGAAGTGATCTCGGCGGACTCGCGTCAAATATATAAATCTTTGGATATTGGCACGGCCAAAATTACCAAAAAAGAAATGCAGGGAATTAAGCATCATCTTTTAGATGTCGTAAAACCGGATGAATATTTCAGTGTGGTGGATTTTCAAAAAAGAGTTTACGCGCTTTTACCTAAAATTTGGGTTAAACAAAGAGTGCCGTTTTTAGTGGGTGGCACAGGTCTCTACATTGATGCAGTGGTAGATGGTTTTACGGTGCCTGAGGGTGGTCCGGATTGGGAATTGCGAGAAAAATTGGAAAAAGAAGCTACTGAAGAATTGTATGCACGACTCCAAAATTTGGACCCTGTTTACGCGGCTACGATTAATCATGGAGCGCGGCGTTTTATTATCCGAGCTTTAGAAATCATAAAAGCTACAGGAAAAAAACGCAGTCAGCTGATGATGAAAAAGAAGCCCGATTTTAAGGTTTTACTTTTGGGATTGAACTGGCCGCGGGAAGAATTATACGCACGGATTAATCAGCGCGTGGGGGTACAATTTGAGCAGGGTTTAATGCGTGAGGTTGAAAAAGTTTTAAAAAAAGGATACCTCCCAAATTGTCCCGCTTTAAGCGGGATCGGTTACAAAGAAGTAATTAAGTATTTGGAAGGCAAGTTGACTCTACCGGAATGCGTGAAGCTTTTGAAAAAACACAATCGCAACTACGCCAAGCGGCAAATGACCTGGTTTAGGAGAAGAAAAGATATTCACTGGCTAGACTATGGATGAAATAAAAATAAAAAAGATGGTTGGAGGTGAAAGTTGGAAGAAAATTAAATTTCCAATTTCCAATTCCCAATAAAATTTCAAATTCCAAGCATCAAATTCCAAATAAATTCTAAATTCTAATTTTCAAAATTCTAAACGGTTTGAATATTGAATGTTTAATTATTCATATTGTTTATGATTTGGTTATTGGAATTTTGCCATAATACTTGATTCATTATTCATAATTCACATCCTAGTCTTTGAGCAGATTTGAGTCTTCTTCAAAAGGATGAGGGATGACCTTGATTGCTTGGTCAATTTTATTGATTAGTTTTTGAGGATCGGCTTCAAAAATCAAACCGGGTCGATCTAGCTCTCTTTCACAGAAACGAATAATTTCAGGAATATGACCGGAAATGCCACCCATACCAGTGCAAACGCCAATAATCTTACCTTCATCGTAAGCCACGGTGAACTCATTTAAGGTGCCCATACCTCCGCCGAGAATCACGATAGCGTCGCAAGTACGGATATTTAAGATATCTCTTTCCATCAAGCCAAGGCCGGAATATTGAATTAAATCGTAATGTTGCGTGGGTGAACGATAGCGTTGTATGTGTTCCGCGTGAGAAAAAGCGGGGCTAACTCCAAAGACAAATCCTCCCACATGTTTGGCGCCTTTGGCGGCCTCATCGGGCAAACCGGGGCAAGCTCCGGTGATTAAAATATAACCTTTTTCAGCAATGCAGGCTCCGATTTGGCGGGCCTTTTCAATATTGCCGGGGTGGGTCAAGGTTGGTCCTTTAGCGGAGCCCATTACGCCGATTCTGACTTTGTGCATAGGGTTGGTTTCTATTTATTATAGCAGGTTGCGCTTATTTTTGCATAACTTTTTACTTTGGGTAAAATAAGAACAATTATTCTTGGGAAAACTGTTATGCAACATGCTCTCAGGGTTGGTTTTAGTTTTGGGTTAACCTCTGGCGTGATTACCACATTGGGACTGATGATTGGTTTGCATTCCGGTACGCATTCTAAGTTGGCAGTAATCGGAGGGATCTTAACAATCGCGGTGGCCGATGCTTTTTCCGATGCCTTGGGCATTCATATCGCGGAGGAATCCAAAAATGAACACACACATAGAGGAGTTTGGCTGGCGACTTGTTTTACTTTTTTATTTAAGTTTTGTTTTGCTTTGACCTTTATCGTGCCGGTTTTGCTTTTTCCTCTTGATGTCGCGATGTTGGTCAGTATTGGCTGGGGACTGTTACTTTTGGGCGTGCTAAGTTTTAGAATTGGAAAAGAATCAAACGGTAATCGTTGGGCAGTGGTGGGAGAGCACCTCTTAATTGCCTTACTGGTAATCTTGATTACTCATTTTGTAGGTGATGGTATTGCCGCCGTGTTTGATTAATCAATTGTGAAGTGGGGAGGATTCCATTGCTTCTCCGACTTTTTTTGTTAGAATGCGAACGCTTTGTAAAAAATATGGAAAAAATTGTTTTAAAAGCTCGTCCACGTGATTTAATCGGTAAACAAGTTAAAGATCTGCGCAAGCAGGGACTGCTTCCGGCGGTTTACTATGGTAAGAAAGAGCAAAATAAAAACATTGTATTGAACTATCAAGAATTTCGTAAACTTTATGCGAAAGTGGGAGAAAATACGGTAGTGGAATTGGAGGTGGAGGGTGGTGAAAAAAAACCTGTCTTGATTTATGAGGTTACCTATAATCCAGTCACAGATGAGTTTAGGCATGTGGATTTTCTAGTGGTGAGACAAGACGAAAAAATTACTACTCATATTCCTTTGGAACTAAAAGGAGAGGCACCAGTTGTTAAAGCTAAAGGAGCGATTTTGATTATGAATATGAATGAGGTAGAGGTGCGTTGTTTTCCTCAAGACCTGATTACCAAAATGGAAGTGGACGTGAGCGGATTGGTGGATTTGAATGATGCTGTTCATGTGAAAGATCTAGTATTTCCTGAAACGATGGAGGTATTAAGTGAGTTGAAAGAGGTGGTGGTTTCCGTAGTTTTACCGAAAGAAGAAAAAGAAGTAGAGGGTCCCGTGATGCCAGAAGGTGGAGTGCCCACGGCGGCGGAGAGTGCCACTGAAGAAGGCGCTAAAACAGAGACAGGAGATAGTAAAACAGAAGAAAAGAAAGCATAATTTATCCTTAATTAATTTAAACCGTGTTAAGAATTCGTTTACAACGCGTAGGTCGTAAGAATTATCCTTTTTACCGCTTGGTAATAGCTGAACACCAAGCTCCTGTGAAAGGGGGGTATTTAGAACTTTTAGGACATTATAATCCGGCCGTTCAGCCGAAGGTTTTGGATTTTAAACAAGAAAAGATTTTAGAGTGGATCAAGAAAGGCGCTCAGCCTTCAGAAACAGTGGCGGCCCTGCTTTTTAAGGGAGGAATGAAGGAGATGGAAAAATTTATTAAGCCAGTTGATCTCACCAAAAAAAGTCCCAAGAAAAAAGAACAGGGCAAAGAAAATAGCAATACTGCTGTAGCTGTAACAGAAGTGGCCGCAGTCGTTTCAAAGGAAGAAGTTGTCGTTGTTCCGAAAGAAGAAGCCATTATTGCTCCAAAAGAAGAAACTGTTGCCGTTCCAAAGGAAGAAGTTGCTACCCCAAAAGAAGAAGTAAAACCAGAAACAAGCCAACCGAGTTAATTTGTATACTTTTAATCGCAATTTATGGTTAAGAATGCTGACGCAGATCGTGAGTTTATCGAATTTGTGTTGAAACAGGTTGCGGAATTTCCGGATAAAGTTGTTATTGAGAAAAAAAAAGACGAGCAGGGAATTCTTTTGACTGTTCAGGTTGCCAAAGAAGATATGGGAAGAGTAGTGGGCAAGAGTGGTCGCACTGCCCAGGCTTTGCGCACACTTTTACGTTTGATTGGTTCGGTGAATAGTGGTGAAAAAGTTAATCTTAAAATTATTGAGCCATCAGGAGAAGAGATGGCTGAAACCAAAGAAGAATAATTTTTCAAAATTATGGAGTTCATTGAAGACTCTTCCTCACAACCGTTTAATTTTGTGGCGACTGCTTCTCAATACAATCTTACTAACTTAGTAAATGATATTGTGGCTTACGCAATTTTAATCGCGGGAGCTTTGGCGGTAGTTTTTATTTTTTGGGGAGGAATTTCTTTTATTTTATCAGGAGGCAACAGCGATAAGGTCAAGAAAGCCTTGGACACGGTGCGTTACGCGATCTTTGGCTTGATTGTGACTTTTGCCGCGATTACCATTGTGGCGATAATTGGGCGTATCTTCAACTTTGAGCTAGTGCGCTATATTAAGTTTGATCAGGTTTTGGAAGCCATTACCCGTATCGCAGATAAGATTGGTGGAAGCGACAGTGGGCTAGGAACGCCGAACCTACCGGAAGGACTATAGAAAAATTCAAAATTTAAAATGCAAAGTGCAAAATTAGGAAAGCGACCCGAATAATCCGAATTAGCATCCGAATGCCCCGAATGTTTTTATTTGTATTATTCGGATATATTCGTAGATTCGGATCAGTTAAATTTATTTGTTTCCGCTAGGTAATTTCAACCCTAAGATGATGGTGATGACTGCCAAAATTACCATCACGCCTATTTTGCCCTGGGTTTTGAGGAAAAGCGCGGTAACGCCAAAAAAAAGACAAACTAAATAGATTAAGATTAAAATGGTTTTATCGCCTAGGCCGATTTTTTTCAAGCGGTCGTGCAAATGTTCTTGGTCGCGTCCCTGCCAAGGAGGACGACTTTGACTAATACGGCGAAAAATTACCCAAATCGCGTCTAATACCAAGAAACCTAAGACCAAAAAAGCCGTGGCAATTTTAGCGCCAGAAAAGATAGCCAAAACCGCCAAAATGAAACCCAAAAAAGCGGTGCCAGTATTGCCAATAATGATTTTGGGAGAAGGGAAATCAAACAGCCAAAAAGCGAAGGTGCTACCAGCGAGAACTAGACTCATTTGAGCTACGGTTTGGGCGGCTAATACATCTTGCGGCAACAGATCGGCGCGATTAGCCAGACTTAAACTTAAACCAAAAATGGTTAATCCCGCGATGGTGGCAATACCTGAACTTTCTCCCGGGACTCCGTCAGACCAGTTAATCGCGTTCACCACCAAAACAATCCAAACAATGGTAAAAAGGTCGGGCAGAAAAGTAATGGTATGAATTACACCAAAAAGCTTAAAAGGAAGTCGAAGTGAAGTTAAATCAAAAATTCCTCCCATCGGGTTGCCGATGTAAGTGATACCGATACCAGCGAAAATTAAAACCAGCGCGGCCAAGACTTGAAAAAGCAATCTGAGAGTAGGGGAGGGTTTGAAACTGATTTTTCCTAACCAGTTTAGATCATCGATTAAGTTGATACTCACCAAGACAAGAGTTCCGCCAATGAGACCCAAAAAATGTTTATCAAATGGGAAGAAAAACAAAAGACTGACGATGAAAACAAGAGGCAAAATTACCCCTCCCATAAAGGGGACTGGTTTGCGCTTGTAGCCAAATTGTCTTGGTCGATCCATTAGTTTTAGCCGCGGAAAAACCTTCAGGACGGTTAGTCCCAAAAGCAGGGTTAAAACGAAGCTAAATAAAACCGGCAAAAAATAATTCACAAATGAGTTTACAACAAAACGCCAACTCAATTATGATTTTTATTATTTGGATTTCAAGTGAGAATCTTAAAGGGTTTTATTTTTTGAGAATCTGATTGGTATTTTCCAATGCCAACCAAACTTTTTTGGTAGACTAAAGAGAAATAACACTTGTCGGTAGGTAAATCGGTTCGTGAAACATCTTGGCCTTTTTGTAGTTGGTCCAGTTCTTTTTCATTAATTTCTACCGCGAGCAATTCATTAAATATAATTTCTAATGGTAAGAAGTATCCCTGCCAATTAGCTGAAGAAAGTTGTTTAAGTGGTATGCTTTGCGCAAGGGTAAATTGACCGGCTTGTAAGCGTCTTAGACCAGCTAGACAGCCTCCGCAACCGAGTTTTTCTCCTAAGTCGTGAGCGAGACTGCGGATGTAGGTGCCGGCAGAACAGCTGATTTGTAGTTTCAAACTGGGGAATTGATAATCCAAGATTTGGATTTGGTGAATGATGACAGGGCGTGCTTTGAGTACTACCGTTTTCCCTTGGCGAGCCAGCTCATAAGCTTTTTGACCTTGGATTTTTATCGCGGAGAAAGAAGGAGGGATTTGTTCTATTTTTCCCGTAAAACCAGTGAGAGCCGTTTGTATTTCTGCTAAAGTTGGAAAAACAGGGTCAGACCCTAACTGTTCCCAAAGGGTCTGACCCTGTTTTTTAATACTCGCCTTTTTAGTGACTTGCCCGTCAGTGTCATAAGTATCGGAGGTGGCACCTAATAAAATTTCTGCTGTGTAAATTTTATCGTGGTTGAGAAATTCAAAAAGCCGTGTGGCTTTGTTAAAGCCGACTACGAGTACCCCTGTGGCGAGAGGATCAAGTGTGCCTGTGTGGCCGATGTGTTTAATGCCGGTGATTTTTTTCAATTGCCGAATCACGTCAAAAGAGGTGAGGCCCGTTGGTTTATCAATCACCAAAAAACCAGATAGAGAAAGTGAAGTGGTTGTTTTAGGGTAATTCGTTCCGGGCAGCATATTACTAGAGGCATAAACTTGGTTGAATTTCTAATTAACCTAATTACTCTAATTTCCCCGCCCGCCTGAATTGCCATTCAGGCAAGTCGGGCAGGTAAATAAATTCCAATAACCAAATTCCAAATTTCAAACAATATCAAATATCTAAATATAAATTACCAAAAATTGAGAATTTTAAAATTCATTGGTAATTGGTAATTGAAAATTGAGAATTTAATTCTACCCATTATTTCTTCTTCTTCTTCTTCAATGTCTTTTTCACTGTCTTCTTACTTTCTTTAATCGCTTTAGTCTTGAAGTCACTCGCTTTTTCCGTGGCGATTTCTTTAATTTCTTCAATTCTTTTTTTGGCCTCATCGGCCACGATTTCGCCTTTGGCTTGAGCTTGATGCAATAGATCAATCAGGTAAGATTTGGTTTCATCTAATTTTTCCTGCACCTTGGGTGAGTTAAACAACTTGCGCACAAAATCCACAAAATCGTCTTTGGCCGCAGTGAGTTCTTTCAATAATACCTCATGTTCGGGAATGCCCTTTTTGCGGCTATCTACGAGCGTCTTCCGTAGGGTCTTACCCTTAGAAGGAGCGAAAAATAAAGAGAAAAGTCCACCCAAAAGTGTGCCCAAAAAAAGTCCTCTAAAGAGCTTCTTAACCATAAAATTAATTTAAAAAATGAAATTGACACCCTTATTCTAGGCTCACTTAAGTTGATTTCAACAGGCAAACTTAAAACACTCTTTACAGATAAGACTGTTTTGTGTGCTTTGTATGTATTAAAAAGAAAAGAAGTGTTTACCTTATCAATCTGTCAGCAATCAGGGGGATTTCTTTAATAAAAAATTTTTTGACCTTTTTCCAGTCGGCTTCGAAATAGATTTCCGGTTCCGGGTCGCTCTCCGCGTCCTCAAAGTAAATTAAGGCTTTTAAAATATGGTGATAATTATGAGCGATGGAAGGGTATTGTATCTTTAACCGTTTAATAGTGTTTTCCAGTGGCTCAAGATTGTGCGCGCACCAGTATAAATCAAAGAAATCTCTCTTGCGTCCGCGCTGGGAAATTGCTGTTATTTTCATCACCGCAAGATCGATTTTATCAAGTATCCGAATAGAGCCGTGCCGGAGTGGTTTTTGTTTAGGAATGAAAAAAGGATAAGCAATAAAACTCACCTTCGCGCCAAACAATTCTCCATAGATTGTATTTTTTTCTTCAACGGCTGTTTTCCATTTCCCATTGCTTAAAAAATGTGTTATTAATTTCTTTTCGTCAAAGTTTTTTTCTTCTGTGAAGAAATCTAAATCGTATGATTTACGATTACCTACTTGAAGAGCAAGGGCAGTGCCGCCAGCCAGATACCAAGACGAATTTTTCAGCCAGTTTTGCGCAGCTAAAAAATCCAGAGCCTCTTTTGTTTCTCGCGGCAAAATCTTAAAATGGAAACTTATTTGTTTTTGAGCAGTAGTGTCCATAAATTTTTAGTTCTTGGTCTTAAACATCTTGATTTAGTGATTATTCTTCGCAGAAGCGGTTTATCATAAAAATCCAGCACCCAACGTGCTTCTTTGTCATTGCCAAGATCAGCCACGCGCTCAATGATGTATTGAGCATTCTTTTTGACATCAATCTTTTTGGGATTGGTGTCCCAAAACAAGGCTTGTCTGAATTTCATGACTTTATGGTGTTAAAATCACTTGTAATTAGTAGCCGCCTGTAAAGTTTCCTTATTTGTATTTCCTTAGTTAGTCATAGTATAACATCTTTTCTTAATTTCTTAAATTAAAATTCACTGCTTGACCACGTCTAAAGTATGGCTAAACTAAGCCTACTAAGTATCTGGTATGGATTATAAAAAAACCGTTCCTTTGGGTTGGCGTATCTTTATCATTATGGGAATCGTGGTGATTTGTTATCAGATTTTTTCTCTGGCTACCTCAATTTATAATGACTACCAAGTTGATCAAAATATTGAAAAATTCAAAGCAGTTAACCGCGATTTAGAATTGGAGAAAAAACAAAAACAAAAGGAATATCTTTACGCGCTCTTGCGTTCTTCTCAAGAAAAATTAAAAAAAGAAAATTTTGGTGAGGTTTTTCCGGGCGAACAGGTTATTATTGTTCCGGAAATAAAGTTCGCTAATCCACTCCTCAACATCGTGGATGAAGAAAAAAATGATTTATTTACAGAAGGTCAGTTGCAAAATTTGACCAATCTAGAAAAATGGGGAAGATACTTATGGGGGAGAAGATAGTGAATTCGATAAGTCCCGTCCCGATTTAATCGGGACAGGATCAAATATCTTCGGATTCGTTACGTCATTTTATTCCTTACTCATCTCGAATTCA
>CAZPDC010000024.1:8058-9134 GCA_964585215.1 uncultured Candidatus Peribacteria bacterium | reverse complement strand
TATGAACTGGGTACGGGCAATACCGGACACGACATTAAGTTACTTTGGGACTGGACAGGACTAAGCGCTACTTTTCAAATTGATCAAACTTCCGATTTGGGTTTATCCCAAAACATTACCAAACTAATCGAGGGCCTCAACGATACGGCCTACACTTTCCGCATCCCCGCGCTAGCCACGCAAAATCCTTATTATGGGGTTAAGGCCGCACGGGGAGCGCAGGAAAGTGACTATTCCAATCCGGTACACCTGAAATGGCTGGGTGAAAGCATCAACGCGGGCATTATCATTCGTCCCGGCATCGAACCTACGATTCAATGGAACTATGATGTATCTGGTTGGACAAATATTAGTCAGTACACACTAGCGCTTTACCGTTATCAAGGTACCAACGCTGCCTACGATCAAAGACAGATTTGGACTGGCACAGGCGCCAATCTCTTACCCTTGAGCTACGACGACACGATTCAAACCGGCATCGTCTATCACTATCAAGTTTTCCTGTATGGTGAAAATGTTAGCTTAGGTTATCCCTACCTGCAGTACATCGCCTCGCGCTATATCAGCGTGATTCGTCATCACGACGGAGAAGATCCAGTCCTCTTGGGAGATATTGAAAACGACGGGGACGTGGATCCCGACGATGTCTACGAAGGACAAAGCGCGCTTACGAGTTTTCCCGCGATGCGAAAAAACTATCCCGGACGAGCATTTTATCTAAGCCCAAACGGGGTAACCTTCTATCAAGGCAATGTGGATTTGAATAGCATTTTCGACCTCGTGGATCTCAATATCATCCTGAAATATCTGCGCGGTTTGGTAGATTGGCTCCCACCGACAAGATAGTTAATTAAATTTTTATTTTTAAATTTTAAAAACTATGTAAAAAGCTGAGTCACAAACTCCTGAAAACGAAGTTCTTCGTCAAGAAGTAGATGAATGGTTAACTGAAACCCTAGCTGATTTTAGATTACCTGCTTACAATGTTCTAGTAAGTGCTATAAAGGAAGCTAAACGAGCTGGCGTTGATGTTTCAGATGTGGAAGCTCAAATGCCAGAGCTGGAGAAAAAATGTA
>CAZPDC010000024.1:0-7958 GCA_964585215.1 uncultured Candidatus Peribacteria bacterium | reverse complement strand
TCCTTTAGTTCTCATTAAAATTCCTCTAACTTTTTTACTAGGTTATTAGGTAATAACCTAGTAAGACAACTCATTCATGAAAGATTGTTTTAATTATTTTTCCGCGCCATCCGCGTCTCTATCCGCGTTTGAGCATCTCCAAAAATACTCCTCCCGGAATCTCTACTTTACCGAACTTTTTCATTCTTTTCTTGCCTTGTTGTTGTTTTTTCCAGAGTTTTTTCTTGCGGGAAATGTCTCCGCCGTACAAATGCCCCGTCACGTCTTTCTTAAGCGCGGAAATACTCTCACGGGCGATAATCTTACCCCCACTCACCGCCTGCAGACTAATCACGAACCAAGCCTGCGGAATCAGCTCTTTTAATTTTTTGCAAATCTCCGCTCCTAGCCGGTAAGCCCACGGTCGGTAGACAATTTGCGCGAAAGCGTCAATGGTTTCTCCCGCGACCAAAATTTCCAGTTTGACCAAATCGCCCTGGCGGTAATCCAGAAAATCGTAATTCAGCGAAGCATATCCCTGCGAAACACTTTTTAATTTATCGTAAAAATCTGTCACCAGTTCAGCCAGAGGAAATTCATACTCCAAGATGGCCCTCTGTCCTTCCAGATACTTGGTCGCGCGATAGATGCCTCTTTTTTCTTGCGCCAACTGCATTACGTTTCCCAAAAATTCCACAGGCGTTAAAACTTCCGTTTGCATAAAGGGCTCGTGAATTTCTTGCAGATTACTAGAATCGGGCAACTCCGCGGGATTGGTGATAAAAATTTCCGTGCCATTTCGACTGACGATTTTGTAGGTCACACTAGGAGCGGTGATAATCAGACTCAGCCCATACTCACGCTCCAAACGTTCTTTAACAATCTCTAGGTGGAGCAGTCCCAAAAAACCACAGCGGAAACCGTGTCCAAGCGCCGGTGAATTTTCTGGTTCGTAGGTCAAAGAAGCGTCATTAAGACTCAATTTATCCAGAGCCTCTTTAAGCTCCGGAAAATCGTCATTTTCCGTAGAGAAAATTCCCGCGAAGACAAAGGGTTTGACTTTTTGATAACCTTGGAGCGGTTGAGGATGGGCAAGCAGTGGAGTCTGATGACGCGCGTTCTGCCAAAGCGTGTCGCCTACTTGAGCCTCACGCACATTCTTAAATCCCGTGACAATGTAGCCAATTTCTCCCGCGCGCAAAACTTCCGTGGGCACATAGGTTGGCCGAAAATAACCTACTTCCTGCACTTCAAATTCACTCTGGGTATTGAGAAGATAAAGTCGTTCACCTTTTTTAATTTCACCACTGAACACCCGCGCGCAAACCAACACTCCCCGATAAATATCGTAGATGGAATCAAAAATCAAAGCCTTGGTTTCTGTTTGATTTTCCGTTGTTTCTTCACCGTGGCGGTGTAAAACTTCTTTCACCGTGGCGGTGTGTTCCTGCGGCATCGGAGGAGGAATTCTCACAACAATTGCTTCCAAAATCTTCTCTACATTCGTCCCCTCTTTGGCGGACACAGGAATAATCTCCTCTTTTTTAATTCCAAAAATGTCCACCAGTTCTTTACTACAACGTTCCACGTCTGCCGCGGGCAGATCAATTTTATTTAAAATCGGAATCAGTGTCAGATTGTGCGCCAAAGCCTGATAGGCGTGCGCGAGGGTTTGCGCCTGAATACCTTGCGTGGCATCTACGACGAGTAGAGCGCCCTCCACGGCCGCAAGCGACCGCGACACTTCATACGAAAAATCCACATGCCCGGGAGTATCGATTAAATTTAAAATGTAAAAATCAAAATTAAAAATTTTGGAATTTTGGATTTGGGGGTTGTTTCGGATTTCGGATTTCGGATTTCGGATTTCCGTATAGTTTGGCTTCCAAACCATGCGGACTGGTGTCATCTTAATCGTGATCCCCTTTTCCCGTTCCAGCTCCATACTGTCCAACACCTGCTCTTTCATCTGCCGCTTATCCAGTGTACCGGTGATCTCCAAAAGCCGATCCGCCAAGGTGGACTTGCCATGATCAATGTGGGCAATGATGCAAAAATTACGAATGTTGGACACAAAATTAACTTAAAATTTAAAACACAAAGGTCAAAACTACAATTCAAAATTCAAAGCTAGTTTTACTCTTCGTTTTTACAGGGTTAGACCTTAAAGGCTCCCTCAAGGTCTAACCCTGTAAAAAACCTTTGTTTTTTATTTTTCATTCTGCTTTTTTTTCAAAAAAGCTTCGCAATAACCGCAATTTTCCCGCTCGGGACATTTACCATACACTATCCCTTGCGGTTGAACATACTGCCCCAAAACAGGATCGTGCTTTCGAATAGACTCCGCCATCTGATTGGCAATCGCACGGATCTCCCATTGCGCCGTGGTGCAAGTTCTTTTGCCAATGGAATGAATCGCGTTCCAACCGTTCACGTGAATCAAATCATAAACCACTAAAGCGTGGGGCAAGATCCCTATCGCCTCCTGTTCGGGAATACCATTTCCAATCAACTTCTCGTAAAGTTTCAAAATCTTCTGATTTAATTCTTCGTACAAAATTTTATACTTTTCATTTTTGAGAATGCTGGGCGGTGTGACAAATTCTCCTCGTCGCGCCGCGGCATAGATACTTTCCACGCTTTGATCCCAGGTTCTTTGGCGCGTAGCCTGATGAAAGCAAGCCAGACTCATTTTGGTTAAAAAAGTGTAGTGCAAATGTTTGAGATTGGCTAATTCTTCTTCCCTACGTTCCTCAATCGCTCTTTTAACACCCTCTGCGGATAATTGCAGACCAGACGCGTTTAGTAAAATAACTTCTTCCTTACTCTGCTGTGCTTGAATCAGCTTCTGAAGAGTTAAATTTTCTCTGGCAAAGAGTTGCGAACTGGGATACCAAGCCAAAACTTCATAATTCGTGCCTCGGTCTTTAAATAAAAGCGGTGCCACCTGCTTAAGTTGATGCACAATTTCTTCAACCACCTCTCGGATAATCGTGGGCATCTCGGGACCACGGCTCATCTGATGCAGATGAAAAAATTCCCGCGCGTCGCCCGTGGTTTGAATATTGGTTTTGGTATAAAGCGGCAGTATAAAACGCGCGTCCTCTCCCGGAATTATGTTTTTTTTAGTTACTGGGTCTTCCGCGCTCATTTCTTCATACAAAACAAAAGTAGCTTCCAGCAGTGTTTTAACTTCCGTGAAAAATTCAGAATTTTTGATGATTTCCGGCAGATAAAAACCCCGATCCGCTTTCGCTCTTCTTAAAGATTGTTGCAGATGCATTAAATATTG
Organism: uncultured Candidatus Peribacteria bacterium; assembly: GCA_964585215.1. GTDB lineage: Bacteria > Patescibacteriota > Gracilibacteria > CAZPDC01 > CAZPDC01 > CAZPDC01. Next base: position 4,687 of record CAZPDC010000024.1, on the reverse strand, counting down.
TGGCGCGCAAAGTTGCAGTGTCACCAGACGAGGCACGTCTTCCAAAACAAAAGTGAAACAGCTTTGGTCTGTGACCGCCCCGTGACCCCGACCGGCCGTTTCCCGAAACATCCTTTCTCTTTTTTGTTCTCGTTTTTCCGGCGCTAGTTCGGTTCGGTCTTTTTCAAATAATTCTAGCGCGGATTTTTCCTCAAAACAACCCAAAGCACCGTAAACCGCTGAATCTTCAAAACTATAATCTTGACCAGCAGTACCTTGTAGCGCGGCAACCAGATTAACTTTAAAATCAGGCATAATAGAAAATTAAATACTAGCTATAAATTATAAATAATGAATTACCTACGGTGCGCACGGTCAAACTAAACATTATGAAAAAAATTCCAAGCACCAAATCTCAAATCACAAACAAATTTCAATGATTAAAATTCAAAATTCTAAATAAAAGTTTTTAACGGTTTAAATCATTTAGTCATTTGAATTTGTTTGGAAATTGGAATTTTGAGATTATTTGGAATTTGGTGCTTGGTGCTTGGAATTTAAACATTGTTTGGAAATTGGAATTTAAACTAACAATCACTTCTTGTTTCTGTGTTTTTCTCTTTCTAAAATTTCTTCTTCCAGTTTTTTCTCTTTTAAATCATCCGCCCAGCGCACATTATCTTGAGCAATATCGTGCTCTTGCCAATCTTTTATCCAATCTTCCACCTCGGTAACAATCAATGCTCCTTTTTTATCGTAACCGATAAATTGTTTAATTCCAGCATTGACAATCATGCGCTTACAGAAAAAACAAGGCAAAGCGTCTACCAGCTCACCCGTCTTCCTCTCTCCGTAAAAATACATTACTCCGTCTAGCAGACTCACACCCGCGCGCGCCGCGTTGATAATCGCGTTTTGCTCCGCGTGCACACTACGGCAAGTCTCATATCTTTCCCCGTGAGGAATTTTTAAAAGATCGCGAATGCAGTTGCCATGTTCAAAACAGCTTTTGGTTTTGCGCGGCGCGCCCACATAGCCTGTGGCAATAATTTGATCGTCTTTTACAATCACCGCTCCTAATGTGACGCGAAAACAAGTCGCTCTCTGCGCCACCGCCTTAGCAATCCCAAGATAATATTCATGTTTGGAAGGTCGCTGCATAAATTAGAATTTAGAATATAGAATTTGGAATGTTAATTAGTGGATTAGTGTATTGGTAGATTGGTGTATTAGTTAATTGGTAGATTGGTGTATTGGTGTATTGGTTAATCAATTAATAAATTCTTTAGTCGCGTTCTGTGAAAATTGGATATTGAAAATTTCATTTTCCTCTTTAATCTTCCAGTCTTTAACCTTAAATCTTCTTTAATATTTCTTCCACTTGCTCATACAACTCTTCCACCGTTCCATTATTGTCAATTTTAAATTCGGCGTGTTCCATCACCCCACGAACTTGTAATTCCGCTTCTTGTAACTCATCCTGCTGAAATTGTTCCCAGGTTTTTCGCGCGTCATCCGTATTTTCTTCCCGCTGCGTCATCCTTTCCCAACGTGTCTTTTGTGCCACATCAACCGCTACCAAATAAAAATTGGGCAAAACTTTCAAGTGTACCGCGTCGGAATCGCGTCGGATCCCATCCACTAAAATTAGTGTGGCTGGATCTTTTTCCACGTCGCGGGCAATCACTTGAGAAAATAGCTCCTCGCTAAAATTCTGACGCAAGACCGTGGAAAGTTTTTGCATGTTTCCTCGACTCTGCTCCATGTAAAGCCGAGTTAGTACATCCCTTAAAATCGTAGAAAAGCGGTAGTTCGGCGCGCCATATTTTTCTTTCAGATACTGGCAGACCGTGCCTTTCCCGGAAGAAAGTGGCCCCACAAAACCAAGAATAACTTTAGACATAGAATATGAATAAGGATTGTGTCATTCCAGCGAGAGTCTGAATTTCTTTCTGTGTCATTCCAGCGAAAGCTGGAATCCAGTCTAGTTTATCAGCTGGTTATATAGGTCTTCCCAGTTGGGATTACATTTTTCAATTAACATCAGTTTCCACTTTCTTTTCCATGCCTTTAGTTGTTTCTCTCTTGTGATAGCACTATTTATATCAGGGATTTCCTCATAATAAACAAGTTGATGCACCTTATACCGTTTCGTAAAACCATCGGTTAAATCTTGTTTATGTTCATAAATTCTCTTAACTAAATTAGAAGTAACACCTACATAAATAGTTCCATTTCTTTCACTGGCCAGGATATAAACATAATAAGATTTCATTTTATTCTGGATTCTGAATCAAGTTCAGAATGACAAACCCCACTCCATCACTTTATAACTGTATTTTCCAACACCTTCTCCCTCACCACTTCCCAAATCACTTCATGTATTTTCTCGATAATTTCCATTCCATCAACCGCCACCACGTGCGGATACTCTGTCGCGAATCTTGAATACCCATTCCAAACTTTTCGTAACTGTTTCAATTCTTCAAAATACTCTTTCTTTTTCCCTCGTTTTTCAATCCTTTTCAGGCATTCTTCAGAAGGAACTTCCAATAAAATAGTTAGGTCCGGGTTTCTAAAATATTTATTTAGTTTTTTCAACCACTCCCATTCTATCCCCGCGCTATAACCATAAGCCAAAGTAGAACCAAAATAGCGATCGGACACCACCCATTCGCCCCGCTCCAAAGCAGGTAGCACTGTGGTTTCCAAATGTCGGACTCGGTCCGCCGCGCACAAGATTTGAAAAAATTCCGGTGAGGTTACCGGTTCTTCTTTGCGCAATTTCTTACGAATAATTTTACCCACCTCATTACCCACAGGATTCGCGTCTCCCGGTTCTTTGGTTAAAAGCGTCCGTTTGCCTAGTTTATTCAACTCATTCGCTAACAGTTCGGCCTGCGTGGATTGTCCCGATCCGTCCAAACCTTCAAAAACAATGAATTTACCTTTTTCCATATAACTTAGTTTGAAGGAAGTTATTGTAAGTTAGAATTTTGAATTTGGAATATAGAATTTAGGTTCTTTAGAAATTAGACTCGTGCTTCGTAGCGAAGTTTACTTCGCAGAGTAGCATATTAGAAATTAGAAATTTTTTTACCTTTCTCTCTTCTCTACTTTATCACTCCATCACTTTATCACTTTATGACTGAAATTTTTTCAAAATTTCTTTCGCTTCCTCTTTTGTTTTAATTTCACCCATCAATTGCGCTTGTTTGATTTCCGCTAAAATTTCACCCACTCTCGGTCCCGCGGGTAGATTTAAAATTTGCATCACTTCCTCTCCTGAAATCAGCTTGGGCAGTTTTTTGGGAATTTGTTTTTTGGCTTCCAGCCAAAGTCGGCGGTACTCACGGTAAGTAACTAAATCGTGCGGAGTGGTACCCAGCAAGTCCGCGCGCCAGAGCGCGAGCAGCTCTTTCATCCACGGATGATTCCACCAAACCAGTTGTCGCACGCGGGGCATCTCGGGAATCGTCAAAATCAACATATGGTGTTCCACCAACCACCGAACTTTTTCAATCAAGCGCCGCGGAAATTTAAAGCGCCTCAAAATTTCTTCACTCATCTCTCCTCCCAGCTCACTGTGTCCGTGAAAATGCACACGGTCTTTTTCTTCCGTGAAGGTCGCGGGCTTAGCAATGTCGTGTAAAAGCACCGCCCATACCAAAATCAGACTGGGCTTGTGTTTAATGGATCCCAACGCCTGTAAGGTGTGCTCCCAGACACTCCCTTCACGATGATACTGGTAGGGTTGCGCGAAATCTTTCAATGCCACCAGTTCTGGCAAAACTTCTACCAACATACCCAATTCAAAAAGGTCTTGCAGGGCCGGCACGCGCCGCGGGCTTAAAAGGATTTTATTTAATTCATTTTGAGTTCTTTCCGCCGCGACTGTTTTAATCAAACTCGCGTTAACTTGAAGCGCCCGGTAAGTCTCCGGATGATACTGTCCATTGATTTGATTTTTTAAACGTACCGCGCGCAACAGCCGCAGATGGTCTTCTTCTACCCGAGTTTGTGGATCACCCACGAAACGAATCAGATGTTTTCTCAAATCATCCTGTCCCCCCACAAAATCAATTACTTCATCATTATTTAATGGGTTTAAAAATAACGCGTTAATCGTAAAATCACGCCGCAAAGCATCCTGTCGCGGATCGGAAAAAATCACCGCGTTCGGCCGGCGGCCGTCCGAATAAGGACTATCGCTCCGGAAAGTGGCAATTTCATAATTAAAACCATTTTCACGCACCAAAACCACCCCGAACTCTTTGCCAATCGGAAAAGTCTTTTCAAACAAATTTTCAATTTCTTCCGGCCGCGCGGAGGTGGCAATATCGTAATCGTGCGGTTCTTTGTTTAATAGCAAATCCCGCACGCATCCGCCCGTGAGATAAGCTTGGTATCCCGCTTTTTGCAGTTTCTCCACGATTTTGACCGCTGTCACGCGCATAGAAAATCAACGTGTCCATTTTAACACAACCTATGGAAAATAAATTACGGATTCAAACAAGGAGTGAATAATCCACCTCAATTTTCACTAGATTTCAGTAAGCTATTCAACTGAAATTACCATCTTGCATATCCCACTTCACTAAAGATTCACCCATCTTCGTTGAAAACTTTACTGGACTACTTTAGATTCTAATCTGTAAGATTATCCAGCGTTGTTTATAGTTCCTGTGGATAAAAATAATTAATAAGT
>CAZPDC010000023.1:2254-9559 GCA_964585215.1 uncultured Candidatus Peribacteria bacterium | reverse complement strand
TTACTGCAAATTTAACACACACTGATTGCCCTTTTGGCAATAAATCACTTTTTCATTAATCCTTAGGTCTAAATAAGCTAGATCCAGGCTATTTAGATTTACCTCAGTCAAAACTCTTTTTAGTTTTTGCAATTGTTTGATTTGATTATCACTCAAACTAACCCAGACTTCAAAACCTTTAGTAGTTTTTAAATGTATCTCCTCCTCAATCGGAAAATATCTAATCAATTCTGTTTCCCAATTGAACTCTTTAGCAAACTCAGAAATTAGAGTTAGAATTAGCTGCAATTTTTGCGGTTGGATAAATTCTTTACCTATCTCCACTCCAATCAATTCTTTCAACAGCTCCAGATAATACTTGGCGATCCGGGGATATTCAGGATCGTTTTGATAATTATTAATCACAATCAGGGGCAAATGACTTTCTGCTTCTAGCTTTTGTGGCACCACTACTCCCCTTTCATTCAGGAGTAAATTTCCTTGCGTCTCTGTCCGTACTTTGGCCACTGGCATGTACTCCTCTAAGACAACTTTAAGCGTGTGAGGAAAGCTTTTGCCCACTTTTACTTTCTCCATTTCCAAGCAATTCACTTTAACTGCGTCCACAACCTCCTCTTTGTTCAATAGGAAAAGATTTTTCTCCAGAAAACGATCTAAAATTTTCTGCGCCACAGTTACGTCCACCCTCAAATCGTCTCGCTCAATTTCCACGTTCTGAATATTGAAATAACGCGAGAAAAAAATAAGACCCATACTTCCACCTCCCAAAACTACCAGCACCACCGCAAAAATCACGTACTTATAAATTCTCAAAAAACTCAATTTGGTTTTAGTCCAAAGGACAAACAATCTTTGTTGGCGTCTTCGAGAAATTCTTTTTAAATGCGCTTGCCGATAGGCAATATGGCCACTTAAACCAAATTTTTTTTTCTTTTTTAACAGCATACGCATCATCTCAAGACCATATCTTTTTAACATACCCCTCGAGCTAATTCAATCCCTCTTGCCATAATAAAAAAATGTTGCATCAAATCAAAATATATTCTACAATAAAAATGACATAAATAAAAAACATTACCCCATATAAAAACAAAAATGCTCCTCCACCGCAAACTCTTTCTTCCTTTTTTACTTCTGATTCTTTTTTCTTGCGGAATCGTTCTGGCTTATCAAAGCAAATCAGTCAAACAAAGTCCTTTTTTAATCAACCACAATTCTGCTCCACTCTCGGCTATTTTAGTCATTTCCTCTACCAAAGAAACCTCTCCAATCAAAACAGAACAAACTCCCATTCCTCAGGTGGATGCTTATTTTGAATGTCCTACCCAAAGCGAATCAGATTACAGTGGTTATCTGACAGAATTAAGTTACCCGCAGGTTGTCCAACCTGGGCAAATTTTCCCCATCAGCTGGAAATTCAAAAACACCGGCAAAACTCCTTGGACAGGTGAGGACTGTTCTCTACCTACACGTCTAAGTACTACCAAAGAAGACGGCCATCCCAGCGTTTTTGGTAATTCTAATTTACAAGGCTGGTTGGACCAAAACTACAATCGGATTGTGATGCAAGAAAAAGTGGTCTCTTTTGGCGAAACCGCCACCTTCACGGTTGAATTCCAAGCCCCTGCCAAAAGCGGCTTAATCAAAGAGTATTTTGTTCTACTCGCAGAGAATCAAAAAAAATTAATCGAAACCGAACAGGCCTTAACCATCTATGTGAACAGCGCGCCTGAAATAATCACTCTCAATCCAATTATTTTACAAACCAGCGTCTATTTGACCTTAGAGCAGATGAATGCCCCCGAACTACGTCACCTTCAGATTGATCTCTCGGAACAAAAAATGCGGATTTTTTTGGGCGATCAAGTGATTAACACCGTTGGCGTTTCCAGTGGTAAGGCCGATACTCCTACTCCACGAGGTAAATTTAAAATTCTTTTTAAACAAGACCTGCGGATCAGCAGTTTGGATTTGCCTTATCATATGCCCTTTTTTATGGGCTTTGGTAAAAACAATTTTAACGGATACGGTATTCACGCTCTTCCTTACCTGCCTCTTAGTCACGACAAAAAAAATAATTTTTGGACGGAAGCCCGTGAGCACATCGGTCTACCCGTTAGTCATGGTTGTGTGAGAATACTACCGGAAAACGCGGCTCTACTGTATGAATTTATACCCGAAAGCGCAGAGCTAGAAATCAAGGCGTAGAAAAATAGCTGATTAGCTTTTTAGCTTGTAGCTTTTTAGAGGCGTCATTCCACCCGATAAGGAAGCTTCTTGTCCCTGCCCCCCTGATAAGGGGGGACTAAGGGGGGTTTGAACTCTTGGGTGTATGGTTTCAATTCATGCAAATCCCCCCAACCCCCTTTATCAAGGGGGTTTTTACCATTATCTCTTGTTCCCTTGTTCTCGTGTTTTCATGTTTTTCTGTTTTCATGTTCCCCATTTTCATTATAATGCTTTTGTCTCAAGCAGGTTTTTATGAAACTCAAACACAAAAAGTGGCTGGCGAATTTCGCCTTTGACGCGGTGGACACCGTTCTTAATATTATCATCACGATTGGGATTGTCTTTTTCATTCGTTCTTTTGTGGTGACCCCCTTTCAGATCAATGGTAGCTCTATGGACAACACGATGCACCACAATGAATATATTATCGTGAGTAAAATCAGCTATTCCAATCTGCTAGGTTTTCAGTTTGGCGCGCCCAAGAGGGGTGACATTGTGGTCTTTCGGCCACCGATTAATCGTGAGGTTTACTATATCAAAAGAGTAATCGGTCTTTCCGGTGAAACTTTAAAATTTACCAATGAAGGGGTGATTGTTTATAATAAGGAAAGTCAAGGCGACAAGATTCTCAAGGAAACTTACGTGCAGTGTTTGGAACAAACTGAAAACGGTCCCGTGAATCATTGTGATTACAGTGGTTTGCTCAAAAAAGAATTCAAAGTTCCGGAGGGACACTATTTTGTAATGGGCGACAACCGCAACAATAGTACCGATTCTCGGCAGTGTTTCTATAGCTGTAACTCTCCTGAAGCCACCAATTACGTGCCACGCGCGAATATTGTGGGCAAAACAGCCCTGGTGGCTTGGCCTTTTCATAACTTTCAAGTCATTCACGCTTATAACTATCAACCATCCCAGTGAAACTTATTGAGGGCAATCTGTTGGCGGATAAAATTCAGCTGCAACTCAAGCAAGAGGTTGTTAGTTTTAAATCTAAGCCCGGTTTAGCAGTAATACTAGTAGGAGAAAACCCCGCTTCTTTGTCTTACATTCGTCAGAAGAATAAAGCCGCAGACAAAATTGGGATTAACTTTCAAACCATTAAATTACCCGCCAAGACGAACACGGCTAAATTAATTCAAACCATTCAACGACTTAATCGGGATAAAAAGATACATGGTATAATTGTGCAATTACCTCTCCCCAGCCAGATCAATGAAACGCTAATTTTGAACGCCATCGATCCCAGTAAAGACGTAGATGGTTTCCATCCCTTGAACCGCGGCAAAGTTTTTTTGAATGATGAGACCGGTTTTGCCCCCTGCACTCCCAAAGGCATTTTGAAACTTTTGGAATATTCTAAATGTAGTCCGCGCGGAAAACACGTAGTGATTGTTGGACGCAGTAATCTGGTAGGCAAACCGCTGGCGGTGATGCTAATCAACCAGCAAGCCACCGTTACAGTTTGCAACAGTCAAACCAGACGGCTGAAACAAATTACTCAAACAGCGGACATTTTTATCTCCGCTATGGGGCAATCACACTTTTTTAAAAACCCCGCTTGGTTTAAAAAGGGCGTGGTTCTAATTGACGTGGGCTTTAGTAAAGTAAAGGATAAAATCTGCGGTGATATCCAGCTGGAGAAATTTAAAAATCTCGCGCGCGCCGGCACACCCGTGCCCGGCGGTGTCGGCCCCCTCACCGTCGCCTGTCTGATGGAAAACGTCATCAAGGCGTGGGGAAAGAATAAAATGTAAATCAAATATGGAAACCCTAGAATCTAAGCCAGATGGTTCAAAAGAAAATCCTTTTGAGCCTATATTGGACTCCTTTCCGGAAGAACGAGCATATAAATATTGCCGCTGCGGAATTTGTCAAACAGTATAACAATGTACTCCGCAAAACGACTTCTACGTTAGACTAAATAGAGATGATCTAACTTGTGAGAAGTGTTTTCAGAGAAATGTTTTGGGTATAAATAATACATCAAAGATTAAACATGCTCTTGAAAATTGAAGCTTAAAAGAAAAGGATAATCTATTCTGTCAATGTAATCCGCACAATCTTACCCTTGCGTGGGTTTTGCTTCTGGGTAGTATTCTGTTGATTTACATATAAGCATTATGGGGAATAGGAATATGAGAAAATAAAAGTGTATTCCTATATGCCAATTTACAGAAACTAATTATTATATGTCCAAAAGCTTTCCCACCAACAAAATCTCCCTGGGTATCAAAGAACATGCCTATATTTTTAAGAGTCTTTACTCTCCTATTCGACAGGCAATTTTACTGGAAATGAAGATCGCTCCTGTTACGGAAACTTCCTGCGTGAAAAAGTTTAAATTGCATCCTTCCACCATTTCTCAACATTTCCGCAATATGGTGCAAAGCGGCGTGATCCGGGAAATTAGGCGTGAAAAAAACAACGCCATTTATTATGGCGTGAATGAAAAGGTCATCAATAAAGCATATGAGTACTTGAGAAATTTCACTCAAGACAAGATTTAAGATTAAAGATTTGAAGAGAAAGTTAAAGAACGGGAGAAAATTCCTAATTTCTAATATCTAATTTCTAATGAAATTCCAAATTGTAGGCACAAAATCCCAAACAAATTAAAATGTCCAAATTCTAAACATTGAGATTTTGACATTTGGCATTTATTGGAAATTGGGAATTGAAAATTGGAAATTAAAAAACAAATTTTCTCCGTCAAGGCGGGGTAATAATTCTTCCCCACTAACATCTATCATCTAATATCTCCCTTTGTACGCTCTCAATCTAGCCCCATCCTCCACATATTTTGCCGCGAGCCGCAGAAAAGCCGCCACCCCTCGTCGTAGACGCAAAGGAGGAGTCTTTTCTAGAAAAGACTCCCGACTTAATCCCACTAGCCCTCTGCCCAAGGAAGTTGCCGCGATTGTTTTTTTAGCATTAATTGTTTTAACTTTCTTAAGTTTCCAAGGTCTAGCAGGACCGGTAGGCACCTTATGGTACACTCTTTTACTCAAACTTTTGGGCAAGTGGGGTATCTATCTCTTTTTAATCGTTTTTACCTTGCTGGGTTTAGGCACTTTAATTTTTCGTTCCATTACTTACAGCTACCGCCGTGTTGTGGGTCTCGTCTTGCTTTTTATGAGCAGTTTGGGTTATGTGGCAATTTTTGACAATTGGGACGGAAACACTCTGACCCGCGTTTCTGAATTTGGCGGCTATCTTGGCTTTGTTTCCAGCTTCTTTCTGAACTTGCTCTTGGGAGGTATTGGCACCAAGGTGGTACTTTTGGCCGGGTTTCTGATTTCACTTATTTTAATTTTTGAATTTTCTCTTACTGATATTTTAAATTTCTTTCGTACGGGTATCCCTACCGTACAGATTAATAAAAACCAATCCGACCTAGAGGAAAAAGCTAAGTCTAAACTTAAGGAGAAGATTGAAGAGATTCGCGCCGATTTTGGGAGACAAAAAATTAACGGCTTGAATAAGTTGAACATTAACAAACCTTCCGCACTAGAAGCGGAAATTAACCAAAACATCGCGCGCCCTTTTAAAAATAAGGAGTGGCAATATCCTACCTTAGAACTTTTGGAGGAGAATCTTTCGAAAGTGGAGTATAACGACCACTATCTCAAACAAAAAGCGGAAAAAATTCAATCCAAACTGGAACAATTTCACATTCCCGTTCTGATGAAAGATATCAATATCGGTCCTTCGGTAATGCAGTACACTCTCAAACCAGATGAAGGCGTGAAGCTTTCTAAAATTCTGGCTTTAAAAAATGATTTAGCTTTGGAACTGGCCGCCAAATCCATCCGTATCGAAGCCCCCATTCCCGGCAAAAGTTTGGTGGGGATCGAGGTGCCCAATGAAAAAAGAATTATTGTACATCTCAGGGAAATTCTGGAAAGCAAGGAGTTTAACGAGCTAAAATCTAACTTTCGCATTCCCTTGGGACGCTCTGTAAATGGCACACCCATGATCGCCGAGCTGGAAAAAATGCCGCACCTGCTCATCGCGGGAGCCACCGGTAGTGGTAAGTCCATCTGCATTCATTCTATTATTTTAAGTTTTCTTTTTCAAAACTCTCCCGAGGAAGCGCGTCTGATTTTAGTGGATCCCAAACACGTTGAGTTGAGTCGTTACAATGGTATTCCTCATTTACTGACACCGGTGATTACCGACCCCATTAAAGCGTTAAATGCGCTTAAATGGGCTATTTCAGAAATGAATCGCCGCTATAACCTTTTAACAGACAAGCATGCCCGTGATATTTATGAATATAATTCCAAGGTAGACGCGGAAGAAAAAGTACCCCAGATTATTATCATCATTGATGAATTAGCCGATCTGATGATGGCCGGCGCCAAAAAAGATGTGGAAAGTTCCATCTGTCGCATTGCCCAAAAGGCACGGGCCATCGGTATGCATCTCGTCATCGCTACCCAACGTCCTAGCGTGGATGTAATTACCGGACTGATTAAGGCTAATTTTCCTTCCCGTATCGCTTTCGCGGTCACCGCGGGAGTAGACTCACGCACCATTCTGGACACCGTCGGAGCGGAAGACTTGCTCGGAATGGGCGATATGCTCTACCAGCCCAAAGACTTAGGCAAACCCGTGCGCATTCAGGGGGTTTTTATTACCTCTAAAGAAATCAGCCGCGTATCTAACCACATCATTGTTAATTCGGAATATGAAAAAGATTTTGAGGTGGAAAAAGAAATCACTAACCCCGAAGAAAATGCCGCTAAAATCTATAATACTTTAAATTACCCCGGCGCTACGGATGACCCCGCTAGTTTTAACGCGGAAGATGGCGACGCGCTTTTGAACGAGGCGATGGAAGTAATTCGCCGCACCGGTAAGGCTTCGGCCTCACTTTTACAAAGAGTGCTAAAAGTCGGTTACGCGCGCGCCGCGCGCATCTTGGATATTATGGAAGAAAAAGGCTACATTGGCCCCGTGCAGGGTGCCAAACCCCGCGATGTTTATTTGGATAAAATTTCCGACTCCGCCGTCGAAACGGAAAAAGAAGAAACCGGCGTTCTTTAAGTACAAATCCCCTTCCTTTGGTCA
>CAZPDC010000023.1:0-2154 GCA_964585215.1 uncultured Candidatus Peribacteria bacterium | reverse complement strand
ACTCACTTCCCATCCCTCTTTGACCATTCCATCCATTTTCATCCCTACCTCATCGCCCTTTTTGGCTACTTCTACGGGTTTATGATCCACTTGCATGGAGCCAACTGTTTGTTCCACAAATTCTTCTCCGCTCTTATTGGAGATTTTAATCAAATCCCCTGTTTTCAACTTCCCTGCGGTAATCTCCACCACCGCCACCTGAATTCGGTCAAAAAAATGGGTAATTCTCCCTACCTTCTTCGCCTTCTTCTCCATAAAAAAGCATTAAAGGATAGACAAACACAGTCTAGCAAAAAATAGTTCATTTACAAGGGCTAGGAAATAAAACTCTTCACACAAAAAAAGTGGGGTGATTTCACCCCACTTTTGCAATAAAAAACTATTTATAGAGTACACAGGCTTCAGAGGGAAGCCCGGGTACCAAAAAACCATTTGCCCAATCACTGGAAAATTCCGAATGATTGGAATCCGAAATATCTGACCAGGCGAAATTATTCGTCGGCCAGATTTCATGGGCTATGCCCATAGGGATATATTCTTCATCTCCCAAGAGAGAGACAGAACAATAATCACCTACCGACATCTGTCCCGAGATAGTGGCTTTTAATTCATATTTAACCACTCGCCCGGGTAAAACCACTTCCGAATAGGGGGGTTGAAACAACAGATGAAAAGTGTAGCTTTCGTCTGTTCCTTCCGGCTGCGAAATCCCTAGATGGTCATTGGGAATCTGAACCCCATCCCGCCAAAGCGAGAAATTTGAAAGGATAGTAGCGACGGACTTACTTACACGGAAGGTAATCCGTTTTAAATCAATTCCCTCCCCCGTAAAAGTGGTACTAATCCTCCACTGACAAATCTTCCGATTTGATCCCGCCATAAGCACAGATTCCGTCCCCGTGAAAGGCAATGCTCTCACAGGGAAAATCGTGTTATATAACACAAATTCCGCGGGATCCACACAGGCGGAAATATTAATTGCTTCCGAAGAAAGTACCTCTCCAGAAGTAGTTGAAAATATCTCCCAACCAGATTTGTCTATAAAGAACCGGATTCTGGTACCGGAGAAACCTTCCGGCAAACCCACATCTAATACCGCTTCCACTTCTGTCCCCTGATTTATTCTTACTTCTCCAGAAAACTCAACCTCAGCGATTGTGTTTTCTCCATCGAAGTAAGAACTTCCCTCATAGGGAACTCCGCCGAATTCAATACTCACTCGTCCGACAGGAAGAGCTCCGGAGGAGACAAACCGTAGTTTGCGGACCAGAAGGTCATCCACCTCTGCTTGGAATTTAAAACTGTATAAACCAAGTAAATAGTCTGGCCAGACTATGGTGGATTGAGCGGTATTATCCGCCCAGCTAACTTTTAGATTTCCCGTGGAAACAATACTAACCACGGATTGAAGGGGTGGTCTCTTGAAAAAAACTTGCGCTTTTTTCGCGACAACCTCTTGGAGCTGGACTCGGAAAGTGCCAACTTCGGCTACTGTAGAGATGTTCCCGATTAGGCGGAATTTTCCACCTTTCAGCCATAGGTCCACCGGAATCGCCGTTTCACTCAGACAACCCGCGGGCACAGATTCCCAATTAGAAACCTGTTCCCAGTCAGTCCCGCGCTTCTTAAGTAGCATCACAGCATCAACATTACTAGCACCGCTTTCAATTAAGAAAGTGAGAGTTGTAACTTGAAATTTTTGCTCTGCCGCGAGCTGGAATTCAAGCAATGTAGCTCCCCTGTCCTTAGGCAGAACTGTATACTGTTGAATAGCAGCACTCGCGATAACGGGAATTCCCGCTTTTCCCATTTCTTCGGCCCACGCCAAAGAATTAAACATCAAAAAAACCACTACCAAAAAAACCAAGACACACTTTTTCATCTTAAGCTTCCTTTCTTTTCTTGAATTTTTTAATATTTCAAATCAGCAACAAACCATTTGCCACCGATTATTTTTCCCAATTTTCAATGAGCTTTTTTCGTATTTCCAATCATACACACTTTTAATATTTTGTCAAGAGGAACTATAAATGGATCAGACGCTAATTTCTTTGAATAAATAAGTTCCCCTCTTAAAGCCCCCTTGATAAAGGGGGTTGGGGGGATTTATCAAGGAAGTAAGAAACTCAAACCCCCCAGACCCCCCTTATCAGG
>CAZPDC010000022.1:0-9611 GCA_964585215.1 uncultured Candidatus Peribacteria bacterium | reverse complement strand
AAATTTAAAACCCATAATTCAGCATCTAAAAATAATTATATTCATCAAGTTGAATTAAACAACCCTCCTTGTTTGCCCCCCTGATAAGGGGGGTTGGGGGGTTTGAGTTTTCTATCTTTCTATCTGTTCTTTTGACATTAAATTTGATATCAAATATAATATAAGCAGTTTCCCCATAATTCGTTATTCATTATCCATAATTCTAACTTATGTCTAAACTGATGCCTCAAACCACCACCGCGCGCGAGCTCCAACGCAACTACCGCACGCTCTTTAATCGAATCAAACTAAAACAAGAACCACTGGTGGTGCTCAATAAAAACCAACCCGAAGTGGTAATCCTAGACATTCAAACTTTTGAATCTCTCCAAGTTAACAAAGAACAATTTGAGCAAGCGCAAGCGCGACTGGCTTTACGCAATTATCTGGCGGAAAAAAACCGGGACAAACTGAAGATTCTCCGTTCTTTAAAAGATTTGACCCATGCGCGTTAAAACCATTTTCTATTCCTCCCACTTTGCCCGCGCGTTCCAAAAACTTCCTAAGTTTATTCAACGACAAGCGATTCAAAAAGAAACGATTTTTCGTCAAAACTGTTTTGAGCCTCGCTTGAAAACCCACAAACTGAAAGGCGAGCTAAAAGACTATTGGTCTTTTTCTATCAACCATTCTTACCGCATTCTTTTTGAGTTTATTGACAAAGAACAAGTGGGTTTCATTGACCTCGGCAACCATAATATTTATAAATAGTTTTACCCTTTTACACCGCGGCGGTGTATAAAGGTTTTTTGTTTATATCAGCTGATTACCATATCTACACCGCCGCGGTGTATTTTAGGTCTATTTCTAGCGCCGTATTACACCTCGTGGGTGTAACAAGGCTAAAGTTAAGTGTGCCCCATTAATACCGGGAATCACAAAAGTTTATTTAAAAAATATCTCCCACAAATTTACCGATCTAGAAACCGCCACTCTTTTTTCCAACAACGGCTTTATTATAAATAAAATCTGGTCAGACCCTCAAATCAATTACAACCTCTATTTACTGAAAAAGAGTGCTTAATTAAAAATTACCCCTCATCTCATTCCCACCTACGCGGTGCAAGCGAGGTGGTTTTTTCTTGTTTCTACTCATTTTTCCCCTACAATGTCTTTACTTTTATTTTATCCCAGCTTTGGGTGGGATTGTCCGGCCTGACTCGCCCATGGGCGTGACTAAGGACAAGAAGAAAGCCCAAGGCGTAACTTAAGGCTCATATGGATAATTTTAATCTGCAAGAATTATTGGAGAACGCCCTGCACTTCGGGCATAAAAAAGAGAAGTGGAATCCTAAAATGAAAGATTACATCTATGGCGTCCAAGAAGGGGTGCATGTTTTTGATTTGACAAAAACGGCCGCCAAACTGACGGAAGCGCTCAATTTCATCGCGAAATGCGCCATGGAAGGCAAGACTCCCCTGTTTGTCGGCACTAAGCTACAAGCCCAACCGCTCGTGGAAGAAACCGCCAAAACCCTGAACGCTTATTACGTGAAAAGCAAATGGCTGCCAGGGCTTTTAACTAATTTCACCACCATTAAAAGTCGGATTGGGTACTACAAAGATTTACTAGAAAAAGAAAAAAACCGAGAGTTGGAGAAATACACCAAAAAAGAAATTTCCGCCTTCAAAAAAGAAATCGCCATGCTGCAAGAAATGTTTGAGGGGGTGAAAGAAATGGACCGGCTGCCGGATTTCGTTTTCATCGTGGATGTCCACAAAGAAAAAATTGCTCTGCGCGAAGCGGTACGACTTAAAATTCCCGTGGTGGCGATTGTGGATTCCAATGGCGACCCCAGTTTTGTGAACTATATCATTCCCGCCAATGACGACGCGGTTAAGTCCGTGAAATATATTTTAAATCAAGTACAAACCGCTTTTTTAAAGGGACGCGTTGGCCTAGCCAAATTAGAACCTAGAGTGGAAAAAAGAGTACCCAAACCGGACACCGCTGTCAAAAAAACTGTCAAAAAAACCGCTGTCAAGTCAGCTTAAAGTTTAACTTTTAACTCACAGCATTATGGCGGAAAAAGCTCAATCATTTGATCCAGAGGGTCTGCTTAAAAAAGGGATTCATAACCTCAAAAAAACCGTTAAGCCCAAGGAAGAAGGCGAAAAATCAACGCCTAAAGTAGTAGCTGCAGAACCGACGGAAGCGGTTGCTGACAAGACTAGTCCTATTCAAACCACTGCCCCTAATAGTTGGATCGCGCAGACTCAAATCCCCCAGACCGAACCACTTTTAGAGGATGAGCGGATTTTGTCCGCGTTGGGCTATATTAGCTTTTTATGTGTTTTACCACTGGTCTTGCGTACCGAAAGTGACTTTTGCCAATTTCACGGCAAACAAGCTTTGGTATTAACTATGATCTTTTTCTTCGTAAACTTGCTCGCCGGCGTTTTCTTTGTTTTTCGTTTTCTTTTACCCCTACTTTTGTTTATTGAATTTATTGTGATCGTAGTCGCGATCATCAAGGCTTTACGCGGAGGTTGGTGGCGCATCCCTTTCGTGTACGAATGGAGCCAGAGTTTGAAGTTTTAGTTTACAATTTACAATTTCAGGATATACAGTTATCATCTTGTACTTAATATTCCAAGGCTAAAATTCCAAATTACAAGCACCAAATCACAAATAATACCTAAATTCCAATTTCCTAAATTACAAACAGTTTTGAATTTTGATCATTTGGTCATTGTAGTTTATTTGGGATTTGGAATTTGATTATTGGAATTTAAACCCGTTTTTATGAGATAACGCTAATCTAAATCTAAATTCTAAAATTTATCTATGTCAATTAATATTCAACAAGTCCAATCTTTTCGCGCGCGCACCGGCTTGCCCATGATGGCCTGCAAAAAAGCTTTAGAAGAAACGGACGGCGATGAAGAAAAAGCCTTGGAAATCCTGCGCAAACGTGGCGAGACTAAAGCGGCGGACCGCGCCGAGCGTAGCGTAAAAAACGGCGTGATTGCTTGTTATATTCATTCCAACAAAAAAGTGGCGGCCGTCGTGAAACTGCTGTGCGAAACCGACTTTGTGGCGCGCAACGCGGAATTTCAGGCTTTGGCTTATGAAATTGCCATGCATGTGACTGCCACAAATCCCCAGTTCATCAAACCCGAAGAAGCGCCGGCTGATTTCGTAGCCAAAGAAAAGGAAATCGCTTTGGCGCAGATCAAAACCGAAGGAAAGTCCGCCGATCTCGCGGATAAGATTGTCATCGGCAAATTGAAAAAAATCGTGGAGGAACGTGCGCTTTTAACCCAACCTTTCATCAAAGATCCTACCAAAACCATTGGTCAACTGATTCAAGATCTCATCGCCAAAATCGGCGAGAATATTCAAGTCGGAGAAATTAAAAGGATGGAAGTGTAGGGGGAATAGTTGCGAGTTGCGAGTTGTTAGTTACTAGTTGTGAGTAGGAGTTGCAAGTTGTTAGTTGTAAGTAGGGGTTATTTGAATTAAAGGAGCCCGACTTCTTGTAGAAGTCGGGCTCCTTATTTGTTTTCTGTTAAATGTCACCTGTCAATTGTTTTTTCTATTCCTCTTCTTCTATTACCTTTTCCCCTGTCAAACTGGACTTCGCATTATCGTAGTTCTCTTCAATACTTTCAAATCCATCTAAAATTCCAACGGCTTCTTCAATCCTTCCGGCTTTATAAGCCACTTCCAGTTGGGTCAATAATCCCTGCGCTTCCGTTAGGATCTCCTTTAATTCTGTAACGTCCTTTTTCTTAGCCGCGAATTGTTTGATTTCTCGGGCAAGACCCTTTAAACCTCTTTTAATGTTGGGGATAGCCATTTTGAGCTGGCGAGCTTGATCAGCTATTTCACGCAATTCGTTCATTTGCTGACGCAAATCTTCCAGACTCATTTGCATTTCCTCTAAAGTAAAAACTGCGTCTTCAGGATCAGTACTGCTTTGAACGGCTTTCAGACTATTCCCTAACTCTGTCACTTGAGCAGTTAGTTCCTGCACCGTAGCACTGCCTTTTAGCACTAAAGCGATACGTTTTAGGTCTCTTTTGAGAGAACTCAGTTCTCGGGTAATTCGCTTGGTTTGCTTTTGCAATTCAAACAAGGCCTGATACTTACCCATAGCCTCTCTTAAATCCCCCCTGATTTCATCTAATCTCTCTAAGGCATCTTGCGCAAAATCCCAATCACTTTGATCTAAAAAACCTTTTATTTCAGTAATCTTATTTTTATATTCCTGCAATTGTGCATTTAAATCACTAATTCCCGGCACTTTTTTCAGTCTATTATAATCTTTTTCAATCTGATCACGCTTCAGATCATTAAACCAACGATTCAAACCTTTACCGCGTCGCGCGTCATTTTCCTGTTGCTGCATTTCATCCATCTTTCCTCCCTCATCATTAAAAATATTACCATTTCCCCAATTAGAATCATTTCCACTATTGGTTGGCATGGTATTTTCAGAATTGTTGCCTCCTGTCGTATTCATACCCTTTTGTTCCGGTTGAAATTGGTTGTTACTTGGCGGCCAGTTACAGATTCCATTGCCATTACCCTGCGATTCCCATTTGCCACCCTTCATCTGGCACTCTTTTTCGCCGTAAGTACCTTCTTGCATACCGCTTTTTTGCGGACCTTGCTGGAAATTATTAAATTGTTGATCCTGATTACCCTGATTTTGGAAGATGGGACCCTGTTGCGGACCGAAGTTATTAAACTGTTGCTCTTGCCCTTGATTATCCCCATTATTCCCCTGATTTTGAAACATGGGACCCTGTTGATTCTGTTGCGAACCTGGAAACATCATTTGATTTCCACCTTGATTCTGTCCTTGATCTGGGAACATCCTGTTTTCCATTGGCTGCGAACCGCCTTCAAATTTTCTTTCTTCCATAAAGGGTCCTGACCCTTGTCCTTCCTCTGCTTCAGCCCGAGGATCCATCTGCTTGTCGGCCAAAACCACCAACCCAGACAGAAGGGTTAGCCCCGCTACGATCCCCCCCGCTAATACTCTCTTCAACCTTTTGTTTTGCATTTTGGTTTGAGTTAAAAAATAAAATTTGTTTTTGTCTATATATCTAAATACATTCTAAAATAATATTGCTTTAATTGCAAATATATTTTTAATAAATAATTCACCGATACAAATCTACAAATGTATCCGAATAATACGAATAAGAAATTCGGGTCATTCGGATTTTAATTCGGATTATTCGGGTCGCTCTATAACATTCTTCTGCTATTTACTATTCACACTAAGCTTACTGCTCTTTAGATCCTTCGACTGCGCTCAGACCATAAGATTTTTCCCACTAATCAGCTAAGAAGCTACTAGCTAAAAAGCTATTTTGCTATTTCTGTCGCCCGTGTTTCACGGATGACAGTTACTTTGATCTCCCCCGGATACTCCATCTCTTCTTCAATCTTGTTGGCAATGTTACGAGAAAGTTTTAACGCCTTTAAATCATCAATTACTTCCGGCTCCACAAACACACGCACTTCTCGTCCCGCCTGAATTGCGTAAGTCTTTTTGACACCTTCAAAACCATTAGCCAGATTTTCCAAATCCACCAAGCGCTTAATATAATTATCCAGGCTTTCCGCGCGAGCGCCTACCCGCGCTCCCGAAATCGCATCTGCCGCTTGTACTAAAGACCCATAAATATTTTTCTGCTCTACTTCCTCGTGGTGAGACTCAATCGCGTTGATAATTGTTTCAGAAAGTCCAAATTTACGCACAATCGTGGCGCCAATCAGGGCATGACTGCCTTCCACTTCATGATCCACTGCTTTGCCAATATCATGCAGCAAGCCCGCCTTTTTTGCCAAAGCCACATCCGCGCCAATCTCACTCGCCAACATTCCCGCCAAGAAAGCCACCTCGGCCGAATGACGCAGAATATTCTGTCCATAACTTGTGCGGAAGCGCAGACGCCCAATAAGTTTAATTAAGTCAGGATGCAATCCAGTAACCCCTACTTCCAAAACCACCTTTTCGCCGAATTCTTTGATTAATTTATTGGTTTCTTTTTTAACTTTTTCATAAATATCTTCAATGCGTGCCGGATGAATCCGCCCGTCTTCCACTAATTTTTTTAGAGTTTCCTTGGCGATATAACGGCGCAAAAGATCAAAACCAGAGATTAAGATTGATCCCGGTGTATCGTCTACAATCACATCAATACCTGTCAATTGTTCAAAAGTGTTAATATTGCGACCTTCCCGACCAATAATCCGTCCTTTCATTTCATCATTGGGCAATTCCACAATGGTAGAGGTGGATTCTGTGGCCACTTCCGCCGCGTAACGTTGAATCGCCAAAGTAATAATCTTACGCGCCTTCTCGTCACCTTCTTCTTTTAAAATCTCCTCCGTCTTCTTAATTTTTTTAATCAAATCCTCTTTAAACTCTTCTTCCACTTTATTTAAGAGTACTTCGCGCGCCTCTTCTTTAGAAAGACCCGCCACTTTTTCCAGTTCCAATTTGGAAAGCTCCCTAAGCTTTTCCACTTCTTCTTGTTGGACCTTCAATAAACCCACTTTTTCCTCTAAGCGATTTTTAATTAATTCCAATTTTTCAGTCTTCTCGTCCATTGATTCCTCCCGTTTCACTAAACGTTGTTGAATCGCGCGGAATTCTTCCCGCATTACTTCTTCTTCCTTCTTTAATTTCTCACGCGCTTTGTAAGCTTCGTTTTTCACTTCCAGCTCCAGCTCTTTCGCTCGCGCTTCACCTTCTTTGATTAATTTTTCCTTGAGTTGTTTGCCGGTTGTACCTAAATTTTGCGCGTAGAGATGAAAAAATAAATAACCCACCAACACTCCACCACACAAAGCGGCTGCTATTGCGATAATTAAAGTAATCATACAAAAATTTAAGCAGTAAAATTCTGCAACCTCACAAACCTCTCATCCACTTGTAGGATAATTTCTAAATCAGCTCTAAATCATTTTTACACCACAGAATAGCAACAGCTGTTTAGTCATTTAAAAAGTATCTGAAGGATTTAGTTTGCAAGATGCGCTACTAAGATAAAGCTTGGCCATATCGTTGTCAATGAAACCAGAATTTGACAAAATTGATTTGACAATTTTAATCAGATAAACTATGCTGGAGTGTAATTTGTATAAATCAATATTTTACTAAAGATGTCAACTAAGGAAATCCATCCGCAAATCTGGGATAAAATCAATGCTAGTCAACGCGTACTCGTTGCCGCTCACATCAAGATTGATGGAGACGGGTTAGGCGCGATGCTCGCTTTTTATGCCTTACTCAAAAAAATGGGCAAGGAGGTGATTGCTTATTATGAGGAAGAAATCCCGGAAAGTTATTCTTTCTTGGCTTACACTGATGAGGTTTCTTCAGAAATCACGGAAAAAAATTCCATTGTGATTACTCTTAATTCCAACACACCCAACAACCGAATTAAGAAACTATATTACAATACCAAAAAAAATCAATTGCGCGTGATTATCACGCCCGAGAAAGAAAAATTGGAAATTACCCACATTCAGTTTGGTCAAGATCAACCCGAACCTGACCTAATTGTAGTCTTAGACATTGGTGAACTAGAGCGCGTGGGCGAGATTTATAAAAATAATCGGGCGCTTTTTGAGAAAACATTTTTAATCAACATTGATCATCATCCACAGACAACCGATTTTGGTAATCTTAAAATAGTAGACACGAAAGCTTCTTCCACCTGTGAAATTATGTATGCATTGATTAAATCTAATCCAGTGGCTTTAGAACTTATGGATGCAGAGATTGCCACCCTACTGATGACGGGCATTCTCGCCGACACAGGCAATTTTCAGTTTTCCAATACTTCTCCGAGTAGCCTTGAGGCCGCGGGAGAACTACTCAAACTAGGCGCCAAACAGCAAGAAATCGTGAATACACTTTTTCGTACGAAAAAAATTTCCACGCTCAAAATCTGGGGCAAGGCGCTGGAACGTCTGCGTCAAGATGAGAAATACCGCATCATTTGGACCACACTTTCCCAAGCTGATTTCGAAGAGGTGGGGATTGAAGACGAGGGCGGTAAAATTATTGATGAACTCATCACCACCGTACCCGACGCGGACTTTTATTTTATTCTCAAAGAAACCGAAACTAATCTAGTAAAGGGCAGTCTGCGCGCCAAAAACGGCGCGGACGCGAATCTAGTCGCGCAACAATTCGGTGGTGGCGGTCATGTTGCCGCCGCGGCTATGATTTTTAAAGAAACCTCTTTAGAAGAAGCGGAAAAAATTGTTTTGGAAAAAATTCGGGCAGCTCAAAAAATTAGATTAAATTTAAAAACTGCTGAACCAAGTCAACCTACTGCAGTAACCCCCTCTCCTGCCACCACAACTTCAACTCCTATTACAACCACACCAAAGGAAAACGTGATTGAGGTGGAAAAAGTCTTAACCAATGAACTAAAAAAACAGAAAAAGATTTCTGTCTGAGTAATTAATTACACCAATTAAAAAGATTCTCCCGCCATGGCGGGAGAATCTTTCTCGTTTTGATTCACAAACCCATTTTCATTTCACCTTTTACCACTTGCTATTTGCATTTCTTGCAAGTTTTTTTAGCGGCTTTTCTAACGGGTTTTTTAACGACTTTCTTTTTGGCAACGACTTTCTTTTTAGCCTTAACCATTTTACAACCGGTTAAATTTTAAAAACATTTTTATTTTAGATTCATTAATTAATCTATCAATTAAAAATTGAAAAAACCTCTTTACACTTATACGCAAATAATTTGTCGGGATACTTTTTAATTCAGATGATAGGAGACATTCACCTCAATCACAATCTCCTGACTACTTACTGGCACTGCCGGAGTAGAAGGTAATTTACCAGCGCCCATGCCGCCGCCACCTATACCATAACCGTAAGGGGAAGGATAGCCGGGAGCTTGAATAATATTTTCCCACCAACTCGCGATGCTACCTAGTTTTACTCCCAAAGCTTGTGACAAAGCCTGCGCTTTGTTTCGAGCGTCCTCAATCGCCTTAATCCGCGCCTCTTGTTTCAAATCTTCCAAATTGGAAATTTCAAAATTAATACCATTGACTTGATTGACTCCCGCTTTGGTGGCCTCCGCAATGACCTTGCCCACTCTGTCTGGGTTTTCTTTCAGATTTCTGACTTTCACCAACAACTGTTGATTAGCGTTGTAACCGGCTAGTTGAGAACTATTATTCGCGTAATCGTACTGGGCGTACAAAGTATAATTTTGAGTTTGCAAATCTTCCGGCGCAATACCCAAAGCCTGAATGGCCGGAATGACTTTGTTAATTTTATTGTTTAATTGTGCCAAAGCATCACTGGCTTTTAAAACTTTATCAATCTGCACACCTAAATTAATTTCCGCGATGTCGGATTGATAGACCACTTTACCCCGGCCCAATACCGAAACTTGATCGTAAGTTTTATTTATAATGCGGTCTCGTAAAATCGCCACAACTACCACGCCAGCTAAAAGTAACATCCCCAAAACTACCAGAACCGCTCGGGCCGTGCCACCCACTTTAGTATTTCCTTCCAAATACACTTTCCCCAGCGTTCTGCTAAAATAGGGGGGCTTTTAATTTTT
>CAZPDC010000021.1:0-9793 GCA_964585215.1 uncultured Candidatus Peribacteria bacterium | reverse complement strand
AGAAGGTTAAATAATTTAGCTCAAAACTTTCTCAAAGGAAAAAGCGTATGATCCGTTTTAATAACTCCATCACTCCATCACTTTTTGTTCCTATAACTTCGCGATTTCCTTTTTAATCTCTATATTATAGGGATCGAGGGCCAGGGCTTTTTTGTAGTATTCCTTAGCTTTAAATTTGTCGCTCGCGTCTTTGGCCGTGGCGGCGGCGAAAAGGAGGTTGCCCATGTTCTTACTGTCCAATCGCAAGGCTTTTTCAATCAGCAATAAGGCATTTTTTGGATCGCCAATTTCACAGTGGATTTGAGCTAGGCTAATAAAACGGGCTGGACGGTAAGGATCAAGTTCAATGGCTTTCTGAAAAGTCTTCATAGCCAACGAGAGTTTTTTTTGATTATAAAGAGCGACACCTAGGTTGCTGTAGATGACGGTGTCCTTAGAGCCTTTTTCAATTAATTGGCTGTAAAGAGTCTCCGCTCTTTTATATTGTTTAGTATGTAAATAGATTAAAGCCAGCTTGGTGGTGGCAACCTGATTATCTTGATCTTTGGCTAGAATTTGAATCAAGATTGGTTCGGCTTTATCCAGCTCGCCTCTGGCAAGAGCGGTTTCGGCTAGGGCTAACATTTTTTGGATTCCGGTTTTTGACACGATCTTTGTTCTTTCGTCTTTCTTTA
This sequence comes from uncultured Candidatus Peribacteria bacterium, assembly GCA_964585215.1. GTDB lineage: Bacteria > Patescibacteriota > Gracilibacteria > CAZPDC01 > CAZPDC01 > CAZPDC01. Next base: position 9,119 of record CAZPDC010000021.1, on the reverse strand, counting down.
ACCAACTTTTGAAGGAGCCTGCCTTCTTAATCATTTGATTTTCGGAGAACTCCAATAAATGTGTCACATTTTGTTTTAAAGAGGAAATTTGCTTCTCTAAATTTTTGGCGTGTTTTAAAATCTGGCGATAGTCTTTGATTTTTTTAACGGCCCCAAATAACAGAGCTAGCGTAGAAGCTAGAATTAAAAGAGAAAAAAAGATCAGACCCAAAAGGACAAGTATAGAACTCATTTCTCAAATTTAGGGTTAACTTCTTCTGTAAATTGCGTTTGCATACGGTCAGCGTCAGAAAAGTGTACCTCATTTAAGGTAAAGGTTTCCACGGGGGTAAATTCTTTGAACTGAACACGCACCAACTGATTTAAAATATCTACTCCCACCACTTGTCCCTCTTTAGATTTTACCTTTATTCTTGTGCCAACCTCGGGGAGATTGTTGCGTAAAGAGGTGTAGTCTTCCAGTTCATAATTTAAACAACAAAGTAGTTTCCCACAAGATCCGGAAAGCTTGGTGGTGCTTTTGAAAAGTAGATTTTGCAATCGAGCAGTGTCCATGGTGACACTGGGCAATTCTTGCAAAAAAGTGCTGCAACACTGTTTTTTGCCGCAACGCCCATATCCTCCCAAAATTCTGGCGCGGTCGCGTGGTCCAATTTGCTGAAGATAAATTTTTTTATGGATGTTTTTGGAAAGGTCAAGTACGAGTTCTCGAAAATCCACTCGTTCAGGAGCGGTAAACATAAAGTGCAGGTTTTTACCATCAAAAGAATGTCCAGCCCAAAGACAACGCATTCCCAATTTGTGTTGTTCGATGAGACTACAAATAATCTCCAGAGCCTGCTTGTTTTTCTGAAGATGATTTTTGATTTTTTGTAAATCAAAAGCGGTCGCCTTGCGTAAGATTTCCACTGTTTTTTTGCCTGTGCTGGAATAAATAGAAGCAATCGGTGTGATAAAACAGCCCAGCGCTTGTCCTGCTTCTTCTTTTTCTTCGGGTGACCTGAAGATTAAGTAGTCTTCTTTAATAAAAACAAGGTTGGCGGGCGCTTCCGCGCTGTAGAGCTGATTTTGATAGAGATCAATAAAACGGATGAGCATAAAACGAATTAGTCAGGCAAAGCAAATTCTAGGGCAAGATTCTCCAAGGCCAACCTTTTATTCACATTTTGAGCGAGAAGATTTTTAATTTCTTCGGTTTGGCGGATTTGTTGAATTAAACTTTTATTGTAACTGGGTAAATCTTCCAGTAGTTTATTGTGTAAAATATAAATTAACATTTCTAAAAAAGGCTTAATCTTTTCTGATTCTTTCGTCAGTTCTTCAAGGTACTTAAATTTTTCTACGAGCCCCTCTTCTTTCAGAAAACGCACCGTTTCCTCGTAGAGTTGTTGCCGAGACTGTTCCCAAAGCGGATCTTTTAAAAGCTTAATAGCCAAACCGGGTTTGCCCAAAGCAAGCTGAATAATTTTAGACAACTCGACCGCGTTACGCTCGGGAGCTTGTTGTTGAAGAAATTGTTTAAGTTGAACGTGGGACATATTAAAAAACTCCAACTGTTGTACTCGTGAAAGGAGTGTAGGTAAAATCAAATTAGCGGAGGCAGTCGTGAAGATAAAAACTACTCTCGTGGCTGGTTCTTCTAGTGTTTTTAGAAGTGCGTTGGTGGCTTCCTCGGTAATTCGCTCAATGTCCTCAATCACTACAAGATAAAATCTGCCCTGGAAGGTGAGACTGGTTTTTTGAATCAGCACGCGAATTTCTTCAATTTTAAGACTCTCGCCGCTATTGCGTAAAAAAACTGTGTCAGGATGAATCTCTTTTTCTACCTGCTGACAGATTAGACAGGTTTTACAGTAACCTGAGGGACATTGCAGTGCTCCTGCGAATTTTTTAGCGAGTGCGAACTTGCCAATACTTTCTGGCCCGGTAAAAAGATAGGCATGTTTGACCTGATTATTTTGAATTACCTGTTCCAGATAAGCGATTTGTTTTTCATGACCGAAGATAGAGCGCATGAAGGGAAATTAGCAATTAACATTTGACAATTAACATTTGACAACAAGAGAGATATTTGAGTTTTTGTTAATTGTTACATGTCAATTGTCAAATGTTTTTATATCCACTCTCCTCCTTGTCTCACCAGTAGTTCTGTAGCTTTCTCGGGTTCGGCCATGATTATTTTAATTAATTTTTCCAGGCGGATATTATTTTGAGAGCCTTTGACCAGAATTAAGTCACCTGTTTTTAGCTTGTCCTTAAGCCAGTGGCCCGCTTCTTCCGGATCAAGAAAGTGATGAGTTATGAGCCTGCCCCGCACCAAATGGTGCGCGGGTTGTGAGTTGTGAGTTTGGGCAGACTCCGCGATCCAATATGCTTGTTTACCTACCGTGACTAGCAGGGTAACAATTGAGGCAACTTGTTGACCAATCGCGCGATGATGTTGTTCGGCTGTTATGCCTAGTTCGTTCAGGCTACCCAGTACGGCAATTTTGCGCGGCACGTTTTGCGCGGCTAAAAATTCCAAAGCTCCTCGCATTGCTAAGGGAGAAGCATTATAGCTGGAATCAATGATTTTGCTATTTTTAATTCCGGAAATCAGATTAAAACGTCCTCGTGGTCCTGTAAATTTCCGAAAAGAAAGAGCTGCTTCTGCCAAAGAAAAACCTTGTGTAATTCCCACGGCAATGGCGGGTAGAAGGGTATAGATCTGGTGCTTGCCCAAGAGGGGACTTTGAAAAACCTGTTGCTCGTTTTTGTGACTTACTGTAAACGTGAGTCCATTTAAATCGGTTTGGATTTGAGAAGCGATGAGGTTGGCTTGTAAAGAAGTGCCGTAGGTCAGAAGCTTGGTCTTGGTTTTGAGACTCATTTTAAGCACCCGAGGATCGTCGTGATTCAAAATGGTCCAGCTTTCGGTTGATAAATTTAAAAGAAGCTGGCTTTTTTCCTCCGCGATTTCCTCCAGATTTTTAAATTGGCCTTCGGCTAAATGTACGGGTGCCACCGTGGTCACTACCGCGATTTGAGGAGTGACAATTTTTCTAAGAAAAGTGATGTCGCCCGGTTTGTCCGCGCCCATTTCCAAAACTAGATATTGGCAGACTTCTTTTTGAAAAAGCTGGCCTAGTCCTTTTAAAAGTATCTTGAACCATTTTTGCATTGAATTTAAACCCGACTTTTGATTGAGAACTGTGAGGGGTAAGCCAAAATCCGTATTGTAGCTTCCTTCGTTTTTTTTAACTTTAAACTTAGTTTGTAAGAGATGAAAAACGGCTTCTTTGGTGGTGGTTTTGCCAATACTACCCGTAATGCCAATAATGAAAGGACGAGTCTGCTTGAGTTTTTGTCTGGCCAGCCAAATCAAGATCAGAAGAACTGTTTTTTTAATTAAATCATGTAGCGAGTTTTTTCCTTCTGGCATACTTTCGATTATAATGCGGTTAGTTTGATTATAAGGCATTCCTGTTTTTTTAAAATATGTCCGAACGAGTCTTCTTACAAAATAAAAAAGCCTATTTCAACTACATGGTGCTGGAAAAAATTACAGCAGGTGTAGTGTTGTTTGGTTATGAAGTGAAAACGTTACGAGAGGGCAAGGGTGATTTAACCGGCAGTTTTGTGAGTCTTGATAATCGAGGAGAGGCCTGGGTGGAGAATTGGAACTTGCCGCGCTATAGCGGTTGTTCTTTGGTTAAGCTTGATCCGCGGCGACGGCGCAAGCTTCTTTTGGAAAAAAAAGAGATTGCCAAAATTCAGCGCGCCTTGGAACAAGGAGGTGTGACAATTGTGCCGCTGGAGGTTTTTCTACAAGAGAATCATTTGATTAAAGTCAGAATCGCGTTAGTGCGTGGCAAAAAAAAATGGGATAAAAGAGAAGGAATTAAGCGCAAAGAGGAAGAGAGAAGGATGAGGGGAGTGATAAGAGGAAAATAAAATTTCCAATTCCTAATTCCTAATATCTAATTAAATGTCAAATGTCAAATGTCAAAGGTCAAAGGTTTTTCATCTCATCTCCATATTTCCCGAAGCACTGGAAGATTATTTAAAGACTTCTCTGCTGGGCAAGGCGCAAGCTAAGAAATTGATTCAATTTAAGTTCTATAACCTGCGGGATTTCTCTCAAGACAAACACGGTCGTGTGGACGATACGCCTTACGGCGGAGGCGCGGGCATGGTGTTGCAATGCCAGCCTGTGTTTGATTGCATTGAAAAAATTATTTCCAACTACCAACTACCAACTACCAACTACCAACTAATCTACTTTACGCCGAAAGGAAAGAAGTGGACGCAGGCGCAGGCGCGGAAATGGGTTAAATTTGAAGGCGATGTTATTTTGCTCTGCGGTAGATATGAAGGCATTGATCAGCGTATCTTGGATTATTTTCAGCCTATGGAAATTTCCGTAGGAAATTATGTTTTAAGTGGAGGCGAGTTGCCCGCGTTAATTTTCATTGAATCTATCGCGCGTCTAATTCCCGGCGTCTTGGGTAACCAAGAATCTTTAAGCGAAGAGTCTTTTTCGCGCAAACTACAAGGCAAAAAAGAATACCCCCTTTATACCAAGCCGGAAGAATTCAGGGGTTTGCGCGCGCCGGAGGTGTTGCTTTCAGGAAATCACCAAGCGGTGGCAAAGTGGAGAAGAAAAAATCTGGTTGGCTAATCTTGCAGTCTTACAGGGTTTAACCCTGTAAGACTACTCGCGTCTAAACTTATCTAGCTCACCCTTGTTTTGGGAGTATAATTTGGTTGTAATCATTATGTTAAAGAAAAATTTTACAGCAACGCGGAAAGAGCCGATTGTAAGCCCGATAGCTAGCGGGGTAGATTTAAAAGTGATTGAAGAGACTCTGCGTCCACGGAAGCTGGAGGAGTACATCGGTCAAGATCAGATCAAAGAAAATTTAAGCATCTCCATTCAGGCGGCGAAAAGTCGGGGTGAGCCCTTGGAACATCTTATTTTTTATGGTCCGCCGGGGATTGGCAAAACCACCTTGGCGAACATTGTGGCTTCTGAAATGGGGGTGAGTATTCGCACGACTTCGGGTCCGGCGATTGAAAAACAAGGCGATCTCGCGGCGCTTCTGACTAATCTGAAAGAAAACGATGTGCTTTTTATTGATGAGATTCACCGACTCAAAACAGCGGCGGAAGAAATTTTATACAGCGCGATGGAAGATTTCAAACTGGACTTGATTATTGGCAAAGGTCCGGGAGCTCGTTCCATGCGTTTAAATTTACCCAAATTCACCTTGGTGGCCGCGACAACCAAGATTGCGCAACTTTCCTCGCCTCTACGTGATCGTTTCGGACATCTCGTGAAAATTGATTTTTACACGGAACTGGATATTCAAAAAATTATTTTACGTTCCGCGCGGATTTTGGAATGCGAAATTGAAGTGGACGCGGCGGCGGAGATTGCCCGGCGCGCCCGCAAAACCCCCCGTATTGCCAACAGACTTCTTAAACGTGTGCGCGACTTCGCGGCCGTGAAACAACAAATGAGGATTGACCTAACCATAGTGAAAACTGCCCTGGAAGCTTTGGGGGTAGACGAATTGGGATTGGATAGTGCCGATCGTAAAATCTTGGAAACCCTGATTCAAAAATTTGACGGTGGTCCGGTGGGATTGAACACCTTAGCCGCGGCGACCGCCGAAGAAGAAGAAACCATTGAAGATGTTTACGAACCCTATCTGCTTCAGTTGGGTTTTTTGGAAAGAACACCCCGCGGTCGTAAGGCCACTCCGCGAGGGTACTCGCATTTGGGAATCAGCGTACAAATAGATCGCCCCCTTACCCCCAGTTTATTTTAATCTTATCTAAAAAAATGTGTTTTATTGCTCCCAGAACTGGCGTGATTGATCCGGAGGGCGGGACTATCTCGGTCAAAGACAAGAAAAAAGACCCCGAAAAGAATTGTCCGGACATTTTAGCTAAAACGCAAAACAATTTTAAAGACAAAATAGACAAGTTAGAGAGGGATATAGGGAAAAACATCTGCTAGAAATTCTCTAGCATGTAATCAATCATCTTCTTTCTGCGTTGTTTGGGAATACCACGATGAATTAGTATTTTTTGCTTAATGTGAGAAAAGAGTCCGTCACAATGATTCGTAGTATTTGGCATAGCTAAAACTAAAGTAAAACAGCAGACGTTTTTTCCCTATATCTCAAATCGCCATAATCTTTCTAGTCTAAATTGCAAAAGTTTTATTGAAAAAACTTGTCAAAAAAACAAGCAGAGGCTTCCTTTATAAGAAGCAATTATCCTAACCAACGACTAGATTCCCCCGCTGTGGCGGGAGAATGACAGAGAGGAGGAATTACGGGTAGCAGCGATTCAGCAGGCGGGGGAAGGGAATGGACTCGCGCACGTGATCCAAGCCGCAGAGCCAAGTGACAATCCGTTCCAGTCCATAGCCAAAACCGCTGTGGGGCACGGAGCCGTATTTGCGTAAATCCAAGTACCAAGAGAAAGCCTCCACAGGTAATTTATGCTCTTTAATTCTCTCTAAAAGTACGCTGTAATCATCTTCCCTTTGTGAGCCTCCCACGATTTCTCCATAGCCTTCGGGGGCAAGCAGATCATTATTGAGCGCGAATTCGCCCGCCTTGTCTCGTTTCATATAAAAAGCTTTGATTTCAGCGGGATATTTCTCCACGAAAATCGGTTGTTCAAATTGTTTGGTTAAAAGAGTTTCATCGTCACCTCCCAGATCGTCACGATCTTTAATGTCGGAGCCGAGTTTGCGCAAATGTTGAATCGCTTCGGTATGGGAAAGATGCACAAAAGGCGCTTTGATCTTTTCTAATGGTTTAATGTCGCGTTCCAGAATTTTCAGTTCAGTTTGATTTTCCTCTAAAACCTGCGTCACGATATCACAGATAAGTTGTTCTTGGATTTGCATATTTCCCTCGTGTTCCACGAAGGCCTCCTCGGCGTCCATCATCCAAAATTCAATCAGGTGGCGGCGGGTTTTGGATTTTTCCGCGCGGAAGACCGGGCCAAAATCAAAGCAACGCCCTACGCTGAAAATGGCCGCTTCCAGATAGAGCTGGCCGGATTGGGAAAGGTAAGCGGGCTTGCCGAAATAATCTATTTCAAATAGGGTAGTAGTACCTTCGCAGGCCGAGGGAGTCAGAATAGGGGAATCAATTTTAATGAAATTTTGCCGATGCAAACTTTGGTAGGTGGCGCGGATAATCGTATCGCGAATGACTTGAATCGCTCTTTGTTTGGGCGAGCGTAGCCAGAGATGCCTGTTTTCTAAAAGAAAATCCGGGCCGTGTTCCTTTTTGGCGATGGGATATTCTTCCGTGACCAGTTGAATAATCTTCAGATCGGTCACTTGCAACTCGTATTCCTCTGGATTTTTGGGGTGCGGGGTGACTTTGCCCGTAATCTCTAAAGAAGACTCCAAAGTTAATTTTTCCGCTAATTGAAAAACTTCCGACGAGACTGTGCCTGCGTCCACAATGGCCTGAATAGTCCCGGTGCCATCGCGAATTTGCAGAAAATAAATTTTACCGCTTCCGCGTTTATTAAACATCCAACCCTTGAGAGTCACTTCTTGGCTAACAAATTGTTTGATTTGGGAGATGGCAGTAAGCATAAAATGAAGTATAAAAACAACTGCCGTTACTTTACCCGATTTGGATTAATTGACAAGCACTGGGTGAGTACTATTAAAACTTTATAAAGTTAGTCAATAATAAGGAAACTTTATAAAGTTGGGGTTAGTGTAAAGTTTAATCTTCGGGGTAATTTGTTGGCGCGCCGCATTGTGTCGCCTATAAATTTTTCAAATATTCTTTAATTCTCTCGTGGTCTTCATTTTCTTTGTTGCCTTTAAAGTAGATCTCCAAAAATTCAACGCCAATCATTTCTTTTATTTGATGATTTTCAATATAAGCATAGATGATTCTTAGGTCTTTTTTCTTCAAGCTTTTACAAAAAAATCTGGCTTTAACAATATACACACAGCCAGTTTTTGTAATAACATTAAAATGTTTGCCAATGCCTAAAGGAACCTCGCTTAAAACTTTTTTAAATTCCTTTAGATCGCTATCTAAAGACTTAAATTTTTTAAATAATTTTCTAAAATCTTTTTGAAACTCTTTGGTGCTTTTAAAGTTCATCGTCGTAGTTTCTTACTGAATGGTCGTTGTCACGGTAAAAAACAGTTTCATAACTGATTTCTTCGCCTATTTTGTGGACCCTCCATGGGGTATCCGAGTGAGAATAGTCACTTAGTTCAGTAGCGTTTTTCCAGGCTAAACGGGCCAGCACTTCGTCTATGTGTTGAATTTCTTGGGCCGATAAAATTTTTAAATCGGCTGATCGACGGGGTAGATATTTTTTCTGTTCATGCTGAAAATATCTACTTTTAATTTTTTCCAGCTCGCCTCTTTCTATCATTTGATCGGTTATTTTTTTAAATTCAACCGGTGTTGGACCGAAGTGATTTTTGATGTATTTAGCACCAATTAATTGCTCTTCAAATTTTTCGTAATAATCAAAATCTATAAAATAAAGCAATTTATAAATTGCCGTTTCGCCGATATTGGACCTGGCGCCTACTTTTTCAAGAAGGTAAAGAAAAACTTCTTTAAATTTTTTTAAATTTTGCTGGGGCACACTTATTCTCATTTCCGGTTCAATTGTTTTTTTACTTTCTTTTTCTTTTTCCAAAACAACCTTGCGCTCCGGCGATTTGCCAGCCAAGAAGTTTTCAAACGAAAGACTAAAAACAGAGGCCAGTTTTTTTGCTTCGGTAATCGTCAGATCTCGCCCGCCTTGTTCAATTTGAACATAGGTCGGACGGGAAATGCCCAATTCAGACGCCAAATATTCCTGTGTCAGATTGCTTTTTTTCCGCAATTGTTGAATGAATTTTGAAAGCATAGTTTGCTGAGAAACTTTATTTTCTCTTTTTCTCATTACTTTTTTAGCCATGATTTTGGAGATTGAAAATAATCGTTATTACAATCTGTTTCTAGATTAGCCGATGTAAAATTATTTGTCAAGAGCAATGTAAAGAATTATTTACAATCTGCATAATACACGGATCATACGTAAATAACTTTGAATAAATAAGCTTCATTCCTAAAGCCCCCTTG
>CAZPDC010000020.1:0-10618 GCA_964585215.1 uncultured Candidatus Peribacteria bacterium | reverse complement strand
AGGAATACAAAATAAAAAATAGAATTAATTTCCAATTTCTAATATCTAATTTCTAATGAAATTCTAAATTTGAAAATCATTTAATTTCACTTGGAAATTTAAATTTGGTCATTGTTTGAAATTTAAAATTTTGTTTTTTATATTTTTCATTGGTAATTGGGAATTGGGAATTAGTAATTTATTTTCATTAATATTTATCTCTTAACTCCCCTCTTATGTCCGAAGAAGTCAAACCAGTAGTCACTCTTTCCAAAAATGCCGAGAAGATTTTGGAAATGGTCAGTGAACTTTCCGTGCTGGAACTAGCTGATTTAGTAAAAGCGATGGAAGAAAAATTCGGCGTTTCCGCCGCCGCTCCTATGGCCGTAGCCGCAGTTGGCGCAGCCGCCGCTCCTGCTGAAGCCGCTGAGGAAAAAAGTACTTTCAATATTGAGTTAACTTCTGCTGGTGCTCAGAAGATTGCCGCGATCAAGGCCTTACGCGAAATTGATCAAAATCTCGGTCTGGTGGAGGCTAAAACCATCGCAGAAAGCGCGCCCAAGGTAATTAAGGAAGGCGTGAAAAAAGAAGAAGCTGAAAAAATCAAAAAGAAACTAGAAGAAGCTGGTTGCACGGTAACGTTAAAATAGAAAACAACACACGAATAAAGCCCCTTCCGACTAAGTCGGAAGGGGCTTTTAGATTCTTAGATTCAAAAACAGATTTAAATTATCTTGTTTATCATCTTCCGCTAGAATATTTAATTGCTCTTTTTCGCAAAGCAAACATTTTTGTTTTAATTGATATCCTTTTTTACCTTTGTAGTCCAATCCTACCGGTTGCATCAAACCACCGCATAAAGAAGCACGATCGCCCGGAACTTCTAAATCCACGTGTTTAGAGTATAAGCACTTCCAGCAGTGATTACGTACAGTACCCACGGCCGGCGGATTGTTTTCCCCGCAATTTTCACATATAAAACCAGTATTGCGATCTTTATAGATGAAGTTTCTCCTTTTTTGATAACCTAAATCCATGGTTCTACGATTAAATATCAAATCTCAAGCACCAAATTTCAAATAAATTCCAATAATCTAATGATCAAAAAGGACTGCGCCTAAGGTCTTCTATACTTTATCACTTTATGACTCTATGACTTTATCACTTAATTTTAATTTACTTCCCTGTCCCAATCAATCCTACAATCAACCCAATCACCGCCACCACTCCTCCCACAATCCAAAAACGCATCGTAACTAACTGTTCCGGCCAACCAGAGGCTTCAAAATGATGGTGTAAAGGCGCAATTTTAAAAACTCTTTTACCAAAACCCCGCCGGGCAATTAATTGAATTAAAGAAGAAAGCGTTTCCACTACAAAGACAAAGCCAATCAGGGGTAAAACAATGACCGAATTGGTCAACATCGCAATCACTCCCAGCGTTGCTCCTAAACCCAAAGAGCCCGTATCTCCCATAAACACTTGCGCTGGATTCACGTTAAACCAAAGAAAAGCCACCAACGCTCCAATCACCACTCCACAAAAAGCCGCTAAAAAGAACATGCCTTGCGCGTAGGAAATCACGCCAAAAGCCCCAAAAGCAATCACGAGCAGTCCTCCCGCCAAACCATCCAAACCGTCCGTAATATTTACCGCGTTGGCGCAAGACACGATTACCAAAACAAAAAGTGGAATATACCAAAATCCAATACTAAAATCTCCTACGCGCGGAATGTGAATCACATCCCAACCCAGTTTAGAGTAAAACCACCAAGCCCCCAAGAGTCCAAATAAAACCAACCACCAAGCCTTGGGTTGAGCCTTAATTCCTCCGTCTTTGCGGTTCTTTTTGGTCACATTCAGCCAGTCATCAAAAAATCCCAAGGCTGAAGCAACCAAAAGTGTAAAAATCGGTAAATACGTTTCCTTCCTTTGTAAAAGCGACCGATCCATTAAGCCTAAAAGAGAAAATACCCGTGAGAACACAATCACCAAAAGAGTTGTCCCCCAAATCAGTATCCCGCCACCCAAAGGAGTACCCGCTTTTTTACCGTGCAAACTACGAAAAATCGTTGCCACCCCACCCGCCAAAGCGTTCTCTCTTAAAGAGGACGCGAATTTAAATCTAATCAAAAGTTTAATGAAGACGGGAGAGAGTAAAAAAGCGATCAAAAAGGCCAAAGTGGCGTAACTAAAGACAAAAACAATGTTAGGCACCTCCTGCATAAAAGAATGAATTATGAATGATAAATTATGGGGTATGGATTTCTAATTGATCTAATTAACCTAATTACTAATCAAATCCTAAATTACAAGCACTCCGCCCGCCTGAATTGTTATTCAGACAAGTCGGGCAGGCAAATCACAAACAAATTCAAAAAACTAAAAAGCTACAAGCTAAAAACTACAAGCTATTTTAATAGACCATCCATCCTCCCGGATAAGAAAGCATCATCACTACCGCCAAAACAGCTAAAACTAGTTTAATAAAAAGGGTGCGTTTCTGTACTATGGTCAACATGGTGATTTTTTAAAAGATTACCGTCATTCTACAGCCAAACAGTGCAAAGACAAGCTTAAGAAAACAATTAACAAGTGACATTTAACCTCTGTCATTCCCCCGCCTTGGCGGGAGAATCTCTACGACAGATTCTGGACAAGCCAGAATGACATTCTAAAATGATTTGTTTTAAATTTGAAATTTAGATTTTTGGATTTCATTGGAAATTAATAATTGGAAATTGGAAATTTTTCCCGGTCTTTATTCTTCTTTCCAAATTACCATCCCGACCCCTACAACCACCACTAAAACCACTAATAAAATATAAATCGTGTGGTTTTGCTCTTTTCCAACCACTTTTAAATCTTCCGGCTCGGGAATATAAGCGCCACCCTCTGGGGAAGAGCTTGTAGCTTGTAGCTTGTAGCTTGTAGGAGAATCAACGTTAGTCATATTTTCTTTAATAAGCTGATTTTTATCTTTTAACAAAACAACAGATTTTTCAAGAACAATTTTTTGCTTACTTCTACGGGATTCTTGAATATTTGCGGAAACCATTTGTGCCTGCCTATTCCAAACGAATATTTCTCCTTTTCTGGTTAAAACACTTCCCTCCTTCACGGGTGATTTTTCGTTCCAACTAACTAAATCCGCTAAACTCCAATCCGGAGCATAGAGTCGCATTTCGCCTGCCTGATTATTTAAACCAATTTCAATCTGGGTAATATAAAATTTCGCACTATCCCCTTTCTCCAGCCATTGATCATCTGGAAAGGTGTAACTTTTATTTTTATTAACCACGCTCCAATTTTTCAAATTAATCTCTTTAAGAGAAATATTTTTAAGTTCAATGTATTCATTGATGCTGTCTTTTCCTGCAGGATTAACCGCGAGAGTATTAAACTCAATCTTGTCCGTATAATTACCTGCGATCAAATACTTTTCCAGCGCAAAGTCGGTAATATTTTGTTCATCTAGTAACGCGAAAAACATCAGTTCGGTATTTTGATCAATTAAAATGGGATTTTTATATTCCCTTTGAGTTTCAGGGTCGGGATTGTTCGGTTCCAGAGTAAAAAAGATACGCGCGTTTGAATTGTTTGTTTTTAAACTGACCTCAATCGGATGATCATAGTCACCACCTTTTGACTCTGCCCAAACTTCTAGGGGTTGCTCTTGTGTTGCTTCAATTTCTTCTTCCTCTTCTGCCTGTTTTTGTGTCTCTTCCAATTTTTCTACTGCTTCTTCCGCATTTTCTTGCCCCAATGTCGGTTCCATCCAAATCCATTCGTCTTCAAGCACCCCCACTAAGTCATTTAACCAAAATTCAAAATCACTGTTGACCAGCTGCCAATTATTAACCACCAAACATTTGACATTTGACATTTGACATTTGACATTAACTCCCAGTTTCCCCAATCCTTTTCTTCCGTAGCTCTTTCCCTCATAAGCCTTTTCATACTTCACGCTATCCAGTAAAATATTCAGAGGATTAAATAATCTCACCTCGTCGCCATTATTATTAAGGGCTAAGCCTGTTTCGGGTCTTGTCAGAACCAAGAAACCACGCGCGGGAATACCTACACGCGCGGGAATCTTGTATGGGCTACTGCCCCCTTCTTTATCATCTAAAATAAAACAGCCCAAATCCACCCAATGGTTTTCCGCGTTATAAAGCTCAATCCATTCCCCTGTTTCATCAGCGCCCACCGGACTAGGCATAATCTCACTCAAATAAATCTCCGAACGGTAAAATGCAGTTTCGCAACCATCGCCGCTTCCCTCAAGATTGCTCGTAGCGTAAAAATAAGGATTTTGCCGCGAGTTTCCCGTGGAAGGAGGCGTGCTATAAACATTTTCGTTTCCCTGTGTAGCAGTACCTGTCATTTTCCAACCAGCTTCCACAAAATAAGCCCAAGTTGCTCCTTCCGCGAAAGAACCATTCCGTAAAGTTTCCGAGCGTACGGCACCTTCAGGAGAAATCAGCTGGAGTGTTTCACTGCCGTAATTGGCGATTGTAATTCCTGTCGTTGGTCGATCAAAAATTAAAAAACTACCTGAACCAATTTTGGTCCCCACGGGCAAAACGTATTCATCCGTACCATCCGTCAAAACCCAGTTGTCTAGATTCACATCTTCTTTTTCTGTATTATAAAGCTCAATCCATTCTCCTGTTTCATCAGCGCCCACCGGATTAGGCATTAACTCATTTAAACGCACTAGATAATCATAATTAGGCTCCATGTTCATTTGTCCGAGTGTGGGATTGCCCCAAATTTGCCAATCTGCTTTAAGATTGGTATCAACAAAATCTATTCTCCCTAAAGAATTGGCCGTGCTACTCAAAGCCACTCCCCCTGTTTCATCCACTGTACCACTCCACGCGCCACTTTCAATCAACACTTGTACATCTTTCCCATAATCATCAGATATCGTCCCATCCAGATTTGTCCAAACCACCGCGTCAATCACAGTTTTACCATTCTTTAACACCAACTGATCATCTGTAGCAGTTAGATCTGTATCATCAACATATAAGTCAATATAACCATTGCCATTTAAATCTCCCTTCTCGTCTGCTTCATCCACTCCTTCTGTCCAATGTACTACCACATAACTCCCTGTGCCCGTAGTCACCGCTCCTTCCGCCAAAGGAGTATCCGTCCCGTCTAAATCAGTTAAAACCAAACCAGAAATGTCCAAGCCGCCTTTTAGCATATACAGTTCCGCCCAGTCAGGAGAGCCTTGGGGATTAAATTCGTTAATTAAAATATCACCCGGTTGGATGGGAATAATTTCTGGCTGTGGCTCTTGAACTGGCGGTACAGAATTAGGCGCGCCAGGTGAACCTTTGCCCGTGAATCCCGCGTCAAAATTAACTGAATCCAAAGCGGTATGCCAAGAACCAGGACTTAATCCATCACCGGGAATTTCATTACGTTCCATAGAAAAATACAAACCATTTTCTCCCGCCGGCCAGGGATCCGCTAAAACAAAATCTACCACCGTCGCCCCCGAAGCGGTTTTTAAAATCAAATCTTCACCATTATTATTCAAGCTCACCGCGGGCGTCACCCAATCCGGATTAATGTTTAAAACCGAGGACGCCACGTCATAATTGCTGATCAAGAAATATCCGCTGGGAGCAAGCGTCTTACCTACGGGAATTATTAATACGCCTTGACTGGTCGCGGCGTGCTCAATCTGCCAGCCAGAAAGATCAACAACTTCCTCGCTTAAATTTCTTAATTCAATCCATTCATCCGCCCATGAAAGGCTGGAGCCCATCCACATCAATTCGTTAATTACCACTGTGGGGTTATTTTCTGCCCGTGCAATTGGAATGAAAATCTGCGGCCACCACAGCAAAATAACCATCAGCCACATCCACCCTCCCCCACTCCTTGCTCTTTGTCGGCCCAAGGCCGACCAGCCTTGGGCTGGCCCTTTGCTATTTGCTATTTGCTCTTTTTGCATACTTTTTTTATAGGCTTTCCCAGCATACAAAGTCGCCAAACTAAGACAATATTTTTATCATTTAATTATCCGTTAGTTAAAATTTCTAATTGACCCAATTATTTTAATGTTTAATTAAGCACCAAATTCTAAACATCAAATTCTAAACAATATCAAATATCAAAATCCAAATATTAAATCAAATTCAAATGATTGAAAACTACCACTTTAATCTTCTAATCTTTAATCTGTAGTCTTACACTTTCCTAATCAGCTAAGAAGCTACAAGCTAAAAAGCTAAAAAAATCTTGCCTTGACATTAAAAATAGATAGAATGCGAGCTCTGTTGGCTGTTTTTAGTTAATTTTAGTTTATTTTTTAACTTAAACTACTATGTCTGATGACAACGATGATCAGGCCATTGGTCAAGCAGGAGACAACAGTGGTCTTCCGGGAGGACAGGTTCAAGATGATGACGACGATGATGTTGATGTTAGCGATGATGAACTCAAAGAAATAGAGGAAGATGAGGATTGGAATGAAGAGGACGAGGATAAAGAGGAAGAAGAGAAAAAAAAGGATGAAGAGGAGGAAGAATAAAGCAGTCTAAAAAAAATATCCTCTTTCGTCTTAAACGAAAGAGGATATTTTTTGTATTTAATCTTTATTCTTCCAGATCCCCCACCGCTACCATCTCTTCTCTGCGACCCTTTTCAATATCGTAATAACGCATTTGCTCTTTTTTAAACATCAGCTCCACTCTCCCCGTAGGGCCGTTGCGATTCTTACGGATGTAAATATCCGTGACGCCCGGTCGTGTGGAATCCTCTTCGTAATAATCCTCACGGTACATCATCATAACCACGTCTGAATCTTGTTCAATCGCCCCCGATTCACGCAAGTCCGCCAGCTGGGGAATCTTGCCCGGACGATTCTCCACCGCGCGAGAAAGCTGGGAAGCGGCCACCACAGGCACTTTTAATTCTCGTGCCAGCTCCTTGAGGTTGCGGGAGATTTCCGAGATTTCCTGTACTCGATTAAGCGGGTTATTACCCGGAATTAATTGCAGATAATCAATCACGATTAAATCCAAACCATGTTCCAATTGTAGCCGACGCGCTTTGGATTTGATCTCCACCATACCACTGCCCGGGGAATCATCTAGAAAGATTTTGGCGCGCGACAAATCGTCCATCACCTGTCCCATACGGGCAAAATCCGCGTCATCCAATTGTCCTTTGTGCAATTTCCAAGAATCCACTTGTAAAAGCGCGCTAAACATACGGTCCACCAGTTGTTCTTTGGACATTTCAAAAGAGAAAAACCCCACAGTCTTACCAGATTTCAGAGCAATGTTCTGCGCGATATTTAAAAGCAGAGAAGTCTTTCCCATGGAAGGCCGCGCCGCAATCACGACAAAATCACCACCTTTCAAACCATTCAGTACGTAGTCAATTCCCACATACCCCGTGGGCAAACCATGCACCTTTTCCTTGTCTTCAGCATCGTGCAAAGTCGCGAACTCATCATAACGCTGTTGTAAAACTTCTTTAACATGCACAAAATGATTCCGGATGTGCGTTTGGGTGATCGTAAAAATACTTTTCTCGGCCTTTTCTAGAAGTTCATTTAACTCTCTGCCTTCTTCATAACCCAATCCCACAATTTCACTGCCTGCCTTGATTAAATTTCTCAAAATCGCTTTTTGTTTAACAATCCGCGCGTATTCAAAAATATGTGTCGCGGTGGGTACAGCTGACGCGATTTCCGCCAAATAAGTTTCTCCGCCCACTTCTTTAAGCTTTTTTTTACATTTCAATTCTTCCGACAAAGTCAGTAGATCAATCGGTTGGCGTTTCTCGTATAATTCCCGCATGGTTTCATAAATCGTTCCATTCCCTTCTTCATAAAAATCTCCCTTGCGCAACAAATCCGCAATTTTAACAATGGCGTCTTTGTCAATCAGTACTGAACCAATCACGGATTGCTCCGCTTCCGCGCTATGAGGTGGAACTTGCAGCTGAACCAAGGTATTGTCGGCTAGAGAGTAAATTGGGATTTCAATTTTAGTCATGGACAACCATAAAGCAATAATAAGAATCAGGGATAATTTCCAATTACCAATTACCAATTACCAAAGAATTATTAATAATCAATTACTAATTTTCAAAAAAATTCTAGTCCGTATTCTCATTTCCCACTTTGAACTTTCTCCTAATCAGCTAAAAAGCTACGAACTAAGAAGCTAATTTTGACACTTCCGCTTTTTGGCCTAAAATAGGCGCACTTACACAAACAGCTTTATGCAAATTAAGGAAGGTTGCGGAAAACTAGGGCTCACCGAAAAGGAGCTGCGAGGAATTGTTCAAGACCTCAAACTTCCCATTGGCGCGCGCGCTAAAACGCTTACCGCGGCGCAATTTGAGCAAATCCAAAATTATCTAGGAACACCTCACATAGAGGAAACTTCTTTCGTAGAAGACGTGATTCAAGCAGAAAAAAACAAAGTGGTGGAAGGAATTTCTCTGGAGGAAGAAAAAATCATGCGCGAATTGGAAGAAGAAGAGCTTAAAAAACAAAAAATCAAATCTCGGCGAAAAAAGGCTCTCGTCCCTGAGGAAACCCCGACAGAAAAAGTTAACTTGGAAAAATCGAAAGCTACGGAAATAGAAACTACCATCGGGGAAGAACATAAAATCACTTGTGGTGAGCAAGATCGAACCATTACTATTCCAGAAGTAATTTCCATTAAGGAACTAGCGGAAAAAATCGTCGTATCCGCTCCTTCTATTATTGAAAAACTGATTAAAAATGGGATTTTTGTCACCATCAATCACAAAATTGATTTTGAAACAGCCAGTCTGATAGCCGATGAGTTCAAAATTAAACTCAAACAGGAGATTAAAACGATTAGTTCCGAAGATTTACTTTCGGGCAATTTGGAAAACCTGCTCAAGCAGGATAATCCCGAAGATCAAGTCATTCGTCCTCCGATTGTGACCATTATGGGACATGTCGATCATGGTAAAACCAAGCTCTTGGATTTCATCCGTAAAACCAACGTGGTTGATCTGGAAGCGGGCGGCATTACTCAACATATTGGCGCTTATCAGGCAGAACACAAAGGCCGCAAAATCACTTTTTTAGACACACCCGGACATGAAGCTTTCACGGCTATGCGGGCGCGCGGAGCACGCGTCACCGACTTGGTAATCTTGGTGGTCGCCGCTGACGAAAGCGTGAAACCTCAAACCGAAGAAGCGATTAGCCATACCAAAGAAGCCGGTGTGCCTCTTATTGTGGCAATTAATAAAGTTGATAAGCCCGAAGCAAATATTGAAAAAGTTAAAGGAGATCTGGCTAAATTTGATTTAATTCCTGAAGATTGGGGCGGCAAAACCATAATGGTACCCGTTTCCGCTCTCACCGGCAAGGGTATGGATGGTCTTTTGGAAACTATTCTCTTAGTGGCCGATTTAGCCAATCTCAAGGCCGATCCCAAACGTCCCGCCATCGGCACAGTGATTGAAGCGGTGTTGGATAAAAATCTCGGCCCTGTGGCAACTGTTTTAATCAATTCTGGTACGCTAAAAATCGGAGATCATGTCGTCGTGGGAGAAATTTATGGCAAGATTAAGTCGCTTAAAGACCACACTCTAAAAAATATTAAACAGGCGGGACCAAGCACGCCCGTGCGCGTCGCGGGACTTTCTGAAACTCCTCAAGCCGGCGATATCTTACAGGTCGTGCCGGAAGAAAAAACTGCCAAAGCTAAAGCCTTAGAAATTAAAGAATTGCGCAAAGCCAAAAAATTGCGCACCGGTGGAATGGATATGGAAGAAATCATTAATTTGATTAAACAGGGGCAAATGAAACAACTCAAGATTGTATTAAAAGCAGATACCAAAGGATCTTTAGAAGCAATTCGTCAAAGTTTGGCCAAGATAAAATCGGAAGAAGTGGGCGTACGCATTATTCACTCTGGTGTCGGCAATATTACGGAAACCGATGTTTTGATGGCTAGCGCCAGTCGAGGACTTGTGATTGGTTTTGATGTTGTTACTACTCCCCAAGTGGACCGTTTATCTGAACGGGAAAGCACCGAGATTAGAATCTACCGTATCATTTACAAATTAATTGAAGAGATTCAAGCGATTCTGACTGGTATGTTAAGCCCTGAAATCAAAGAAGTCGATTTGGGCGAAGGAGAGGTACTCAAACTTTTTTATTTCAAGAAAAAAGAGTATACCATTGGGGTGAGAGTAAACAGTGGTAGAACAGAAAATAAAGCCAAATTTCAGATTATGCAGAACAGTGTTGTCGTGGGCGAAGGTAGTGTGCTTTCTTTACAGAAACAAACCACGGTCGTCAAAGAAGTGAAAGAGGGCGAAGAATGCGGACTTAAATGCGAAAGTAGCGTCAAAATCAATGAAGGTGACAAGTTGCGTTTTTATAAAATCGAGAAAAAACAAAAAAAGCTCTAGGTCCGATTTTCAATTTTAATAATTTAATTGACGGAGGCATTAAGCTGAATATAATACTCCTGTTTCCAGTATCCAGCAAGCTGTCTTGCGTCCTTCTTGGTGATAGCCAAAAACCGGATCATACGTAAATTTCGGATCATACGTTTTTTCCTTTGAGAAAGTTTTGAGCTAAATTATTTAATCATCCTCTTAAAAAGAT
>CAZPDC010000019.1:9751-10822 GCA_964585215.1 uncultured Candidatus Peribacteria bacterium | reverse complement strand
GGAATCCTTCAGTCGCTTTGCTCCTTCAGTATTCTCTTATTGCTCTTCATGTTTTCTCTCTTGGATCAAGAAAAATTAAAAACTTTCCTCAAAGCAAAAAAGATTGAAGCTTATCGTTTTGGCCAAATCAATCGCGCGCTTTACCAAGATTTAGTGTCCGAGATTGCCGAAATAACCACTCTGCCCGCTGATTTACGCGCCCTGATTAAGGATAACTTTTTTATACACGCACTTACTAAAATTCAATCCCAAAGCGACAAAAACGCCCAATCAGAGAAAGTAGTTTTTCAAACCGAAACTAGCGAAAAGATTGAAGCAGTTTTGCTTAAACATCTAACCGGCCGTATCACCGTGTGTGTTTCCACTCAAGTGGGTTGCCCAAATCGTTGCCTCTTTTGCGCCACGGGTCAAATGGGCTTCAAGAGAAATCTGGAGTTTTATGAGATTGTAGAACAAGTGTTGCATTTCGCACGACAGCTCAAACAAACTGGGCAACAAGTGCGTAATGTGGTCCTGATGGGCATGGGAGAACCACTTTTGAATTATCCCAATGTCAAAAAGGCTTTGCAAATTATTAATGATCAAAAATGCCTCGGTATTGGCGCGCGCCATCTGACACTCTCCACTTGCGGGATCATCCCGCAAATCTTAGAACTCGCGCGCGACTTTCCCCAGGTTAATCTCGCGATTAGTTTGCACGCTCCCAATGATGCATTAAGAACAAAATTGATGCCGATTAATCTTACTTACTCCCTTAAAGAATTAATGCAAACCCTGGATCAATATGTAAAAATAACTAATAAACGGATTTTCTACGAATACATTTTATTGAAAGACGTAACTGACACACCGGAATTAGCTCAACAACTTGGCCAGCTCTTAAAAGTCCGATTGGCGCATGTTAATCTGATTCGTTATAATCAAACGGACGGTATAACAAAACTAGCACCCTCTTCTCAAAAAAATATTTTAAAATTTCAATCTATTTTGGAACAATACGGTGTGCCCAGCACAGTCAGAATGAGCCTCGGCGAGGAAATCCAAGCCGCCTGCGGACAGCTGGCAGGGAAA
>CAZPDC010000019.1:0-9651 GCA_964585215.1 uncultured Candidatus Peribacteria bacterium | reverse complement strand
TTCTCCTTATGTCCTCCCTCCAACGTTCTCTCACTCTCAAAGATGTCATTGTCACCGTTTTCACTTCCGTGGTGGGAGGCGGAATTTTTATTTTGACCGTGGAGATTCAACACAGTATTCTTTTAGGCTCTAACGTTTTTTTTGCTTATCTTTTGGCGGCTATCCCTACCTTTTTAATCGCGCTGTGTTACGCGGTACTTTCTTCTAGTATCGCTGAAAGTGGGAGTGAATATCTTTACGCCAAACTTATCTTGGGTAGAAGAATTGGTTTTATTACCGCCTGGATTTACTTTTTGGGCAAAGCCACGGTTTTGGCGGCCATCAGCCTCGGTTCGGCCACACTCTGTTCCAATTTCTTCAATACTTTGGGTTGGCCGCAAGCCAGTGGTTTTATCCAAGCCCATTTAAGTCTACTGGCCTGTTTTTTGATTCTCGTCTTTTTTCTTATCAATCTGCTAGGAGTTAGTCTTTATAAACGGGTGCAACGGATGATGTTTCTTTTGCTGGTTTTGGGTATGCTAGTTTACATCGTAAGCGGATTGCCCCATTTTAAACTCGCCCAGTTTCAAAGTAATCAAATGGGTGGCTGGCAAGAAATTGTACAAGCGGCCGCAGTCATTTTTTGGGCTTATATTGGTTTTGGAAATGTAACCAATGTGGGGGACGAGGTGAAATCACCCGAAAAAACTCTGCCACGCGGCATCTTAATCGCGGTCACCCTCATCACTATACTCTACCTTTGTATCGCCGGAGTAACTTATGGCGTAATGCCTTTGGATCAGATCATTGCCGCTGGAACTGTCCCCGCCATCAGCGCCGCTTTTTTAAGCAATCCTTTCGTGATTTATCTCATCTTTACCGCTTTTATCGCGCTGGCTTCCGATCTTAGTCCGCTCCTCTTTGCCTCTTCCCGTATTCTTTTCGCGTTGGCGGAAGACCGAGCCATTCCCAGTTTTCTCGTGAGGGTTAACACGCGTTTCCAAACACCCCACTACGCTCTTGGCGCGATTGCCCTGGTGGGAATTTTGGTAGTGCTTCTATTTGGTTCATTTTTGGCCTCCTTGCTCATCACGGACATTGCCATTCTCTTCACTTTTACCATCATCACCTTCACCAGCTTTCTGCTTAAGTTTAAACGCCGGGAAATTTATGCCCGCGCCAAACTGCACCTACCCGCTTTTTGGTTGATTGCACTAGGAGGATGTATTTTTTCTCTCGCGCTCCTTGTGATTCTAGCGATTTCCAACCCCACGACCCTACTTTTCGTCACCGCCTGGGGACTGCTCGGAGGAATTGTTTATTACCTGAAGAAATAATTTTCATACAGTAGATTATAAAAAGGTTACAAAAAGTATTGACAATTATATTGCATTTAGATTACTCTAATGTCAGATGATGACAAATGAAGCTATTTATGAATCATAAATTATGACTACTTCACAATTACTTTCAAAAATAGGGTTCGAAAAATCAACTAAGAACTTGCTTAATGTCCGTGACCTTCAGAGAAATTCTTCTCAAATCAAACTTAAACTTGATAAGACAAGGGAGATTTATTTTGTGACTAACCGCAACAAAATAGACTATGCCATTATGTCGCCAGAACTTTTAAAAACAATTATCACCGTTCTTAAAGACCAAGAATACTCCGAAATGCTTGAAAAAGCTATTTCTAGACAAAAGGATGAAAAATTCATACCCGCCAAAACAGTTTGGAAAAATTTAGGGGTCTAACCTCATTTCTTAGGATAAAATACATCCTGCTTAAATAAAGTATTTAGAATACGGGAGTAATCACTGGCTTTAGTCTCGTAGAATACTTCGCGGATTTTAATCTCATCGTCCTCAATGGTTAAAAGAGCACGGTGTTGTTTGCCGAATTCCAGCTTATAACCATTTTTGGAAGTAACGATTTTCTTAATTCCAGCTTTTTTCCTTAAATCTTCATGGTTTTCACATTCATTTTCAATACAAGCAACAATTTTCTTGAGCTTTTTAATGTCAGATAAAAAATCCTTGGCAATCTTGCCAAGTTTTTGTTGCACTTCAGGAGCAAAAAGAACTTTAAACTTCATTCAGATAGAATTTTAGTAAACCTAAAACTTTTTACTAAAAAGCTACAAGCTACCCCGCTAATAAGCTCTCTTTCATTCTACCTCTTCTATCACCACTTTAATATTTCCCGGCAGGGCGGGAAGATTGGGTGACCACCAGGGCCAGGTCTTAATCCGCACCGAGCTAACCTCACGCAAATTATTTACCCAGTTTTCCGCGGTCTGTATCGGCATCCCCTTTACCTTGTCCTGAACAATCTTGGTTAAATCTTTTTTCTCATTCTGAAAACGAAAGCTGATCACTCCCCTTAGACTAGAGGTAAACTTAAGGTAACCCTTATCTAAATCCACCTTTAGAAGTTCGTTGTAGGTTAAAGAGTCGTTTTTGACGCGGTGTAAAATTTCCGTGGGGGCCAGGTGTTCACGCAAATTACGGGCCAAAATTTCCACTAAATATTGATCATCAAAGAAATAACCGAAAACCTCCATTGCCCCTTTAACCGTAAAATTTTCCTGTTTTGTCCCCGGTACAATCTTGTCCACGTCTGTACTTAACAGCTTGCTCCGCACGCAATCATTAAACTTATCAAACAAAACGAAACGCGCCTTTCTTTCTTGGTTTAATTTCTCCACTGCTTTTTTAAGCTCATTTACCGCTTGAAATTTCATTTCTTGTTCAATTTTTTTAAGAGCATTCTGTTTATCTGTTTCCAAAACAAACTTTTCGGTTTGAGTGGTTCCTCCCGTAAAAGCTACCTGACTTTCTCCCCAAATCAGACGTTGATTTTCCGCGGACAAAGCGGGGAAAAAGAAAATCGTTGGTTCAACATTACCTTTGGCGCCAATAATCTGACCTAAAGCATCTTTTTCGCGTGCCACCACTTCTACTTCCAATTTACCGGATTCAATTTTGCCATCCTTAAGACGCGCGGGCGGCACAACAACTTGTTTTTGAGTTAAAAACACTAAACCAGTTTGAGTTTGTAAACGGCTATTTTTCACGATTGTCCAAGGATCTTTACGCGCGTTGGTTAAAACTATCTTGCCTTGGCTGCTAGCACCTAAAAAATTTTCTCCCGAAACGGACATGGTAACTTCTTTTTCAAAAATTATCTGCAAAGGATAAGCGGGGACCAGATAAGGGTGTTCCGCCGGAACGGTCTCTTTGGTTACATCTACCAAAACTGCGTTCAGGGCGGAGGTTTTAATTTGAGTGGTTGGCTTAAGATAAAGCGTTGCTCCCGGAATCGCCAAATAAACAATCAACATTAAAAAAACCAAACTAATCAGCGCGAAAAAAAGGAGTGGTCTTTTATTTACTAAACCAAAATAGATTAAATTTGAATTGTTGGGTTTTTCGGGAAAAAGTAATTTACCCACTCGAGACGAAGTGGCAACCGGAACTGAAGCAGTCGCTTTTGTTTTAACGACGATTGTTTTAAAACCTACCTCCTGCGCGTTGCGCAGTACCTTGGGATTGGCAGAATGAATCGCCACTTGCCCAATCGAATCAGCTAATTTTTTAGCCAACAAACGCAGATTAATTGGATTTTCCAGTAAGGTAAAACTATAAGGCACTTGCACTATCAGTCGGTTCCCTTTGGCCTGTTTTATCTTGCTTACAATATCTAGAATACTGTCATCCGCATCTAAGCTGATTTTAATGATTGTTTTGGGGGCTTGCTCTTTCTCCATCTTTTATTTTATATATTGGATAAGACTATTTTAACCAGAAAACTTTCAACTTCAAACCTCGAAAACTTGCTAATTTCAGACACACTTTTAAAGTGAATCTACCGCGATTTTTTTAACTTACCACTTATATCCAAACCACTTTGGGAAAAGCTTGCTGGCTCAAAAATTAAATTTGATCTCGCTATCGCATCAAAAATCATTGAAGAAGTTACTCCTTTAGCCCTACGAGAACTCGCCCATAGCGTAGTAATTAAGGGTTTTCGTCAAGGCAAAGCTCCCCGTGAGCTACTTGAACAACATCTGGGTAAAGCCGCCATCGAAAGTAAAATTTTAGATCTGGCTTTAAGGAAGAGCTACGCGGATTTTGTTAAACAAAACCAATTGGCTGTGATTGACCACCCCGAAAAAACCGAACTCAAACAAAAAGATCCCTGTGTTTTTGAAATAATCGTAAGCGTAATGCCCGAACTGAAAATAGGGGACTGCCAAAATCTCAAAATCAGTCATCAACCCGTTGAAACCAAGGAATCGGAGGTGGAAGATTACTTAAATGAACTGCGTAAAACCCTAGCGGAATTTAAAGAAGTACAACAGCCAGCCCAAAAAGGCAACCGTTTGGAGATTAGTTTAACCGCCACAGACGAAAAAAATATGCCAGTTGCCAAACTCACCACCCAAAATCATCCTCTCATTTTAGGCGAAACCAAAATCCTCAAGACACTAGAAACAAATCTGATTGGCATGCTTCCCAAAGAAAAAAAGAGTTTTCAGAGTAAGTTAGACCACCTTCCCCAAGATTCTACCTTAACTAATCAGGTTTTTAATTTTGAGGTAACCTTAAACAAAGTGGAGGAGATGATTTTGCCGGAAGTTTCACCCGAATTCATCCAAAAAGTCACCGGTCAATCTTTTTCCTTAGAACAATTTCAGACTGAAATTAAAAATCTACTTTTAAATCAAAAGAAAGAACAAGAGCTAAGAAGGAGGGAAATAGAATTAATTGACGCTCTTTTAAAAATCACGGAAGGAGAAATCCCCTTGGTTTTAGTAGAACAAGAACTTCAGGAAATGCAGGCACGCCTTGCTCATGAATTGGAACATCAGGGAATGCAACTTGAAACCTACCTCACCCAACAGAACTTAAGCTGGGAAGCTTTAAAAAGAAAATGGCAACCTCAAGCGGAAAGAGAGGTTAAAATAGGTTTAATTTTTGAAGAATTACTCAAAAAAGAACCCGCGCTTCCCACCGAAACAGAGATTCAAGCCCAGATTAAGTTGCTTTCCACCGGCACACATAAAAAACAACCTGACTTTAAAAAAGACTCTCCTGCTTATCTGAAGCTCATCAGACAAATGCGACTGCAAAAAATCGTTAACACTCTTTTGGAAAAATGAGAACTAGGCTAATTTTGTTTTTTTTAGCGGTTTGGGGAATTGTCTTTTATGGTATAACCCAACTAGTCAACGCCACAGAAGATCCTGCTTCCGTGCATATTATTAGTCGGCAAGAGTGGGGCGCGGATGAATCTTTACGTATCTGGAAAAGTAGTCGGCCCGTTCCTCAACTCAAAGAAATCAACCTTGAATTTATCAATGAATTTGCTCCAGAACTAAAAATTATCCGCAAGGTAACGCGTAACTCCGCTGGTGAAAAATACACCTGGCCCATTGAGTACACTGATAAAATCAGGAAAATCGTTATCCATCATTCTGATACTAAAAGCCCTATCACAGATACTGCGGAAACCGTTCGAGCAATCTACCACTGGCATGCCATTACCAAAGGTTGGGGCGACATTGGTTATAATTTTTTAATCGGTCCCGACGGTAATATTTATGAAGGCCGGGCGGGTGGAGATTATGTGGTAGGCGCGCACGCGGCCCTGCACAACGTTGGTTCACTGGGTATTGTTCTACTCGGTAACTACGACGATAACCAATTGAATCATCCTCAATACCAAGCCTTAATTAATCTCATTGCCTATCTGTGTAAAAAATACCAGCTTGATCCTCTCGGGATAGAGTCTTTTCGCGGAAAAAACCTGCCTAACATTTTAGGACATCACGATGTAGGCAAGACGCGCTGTCCCGGCACAAACCTAATAAGACTTCTCCCTACTTTACGTCTAGCTGTCGCGCAAAAAACCAATCCCAGTTCATTCGCTTTTCAAATTGTGTCCACTCCCAACGCGAATGATTTAATCTTCCCGAGCGGAGTCACTTCCTGGTTCGCCTTACCACTTAAAAATACTGGCAACTTTACTTGGCCCACAACAAGCCTTTTAGAGCCTCTGGAGAATAATTTTTACCTTACTAAAACCAGTCGTCTAACTCAAGCAGTCGCTCCCGGAGAAATTACTTCCTTTGACATAGAAATCAAAACCTCCGCCCAAGAACGTTTTGAAGTCTTAAATTTTAATCTCAAAACCAACGGACAAACCTTAAACAACCTTTTGATTCCACTTTTGGTTAAAGGCGGACAAACTGAACAATACGAGATTACTCATTTCAAAAGACCGCGTTTGCAACTTTTCTACGGAGAGGAGGGGCAAGGTTATTTAATGATTAGAAATCTTAGTCTTTACACTTGGCACCTTGGTGAGATTAAGCTTGTAGATGAAAATGGACAAACTTACGGTAGCTTACTAGATCAAGCGATACCGCCGGGAGCTATCGGTAAATTTGAAGTTAAAATCAAAGCGCCTTGGGAAAAGGGCAGTTTTCGCCATTTTTTAAATCTCACTAAGTCAACTGGTGAAAAACTAACCGGTTCATCTATTAAAATCGTCTACAAAACCC
This sequence comes from uncultured Candidatus Peribacteria bacterium, assembly GCA_964585215.1. Classification (GTDB taxonomy): domain Bacteria; phylum Patescibacteriota; class Gracilibacteria; order CAZPDC01; family CAZPDC01; genus CAZPDC01. Next base: position 3,103 of record CAZPDC010000019.1, on the reverse strand, counting down.
TTGATCCTGATGAATTCCTGCGTTATCGGGCCAGTTTTCCAGTAGAAAACAGGCTAACCCTCGTACAACAACAAGGTGAAACTTTCACTTTGACGGTTGAAAATCGCGACGCGCGTCCTTGGCTTAATCTGAAAGAAAAACAAATTGAGTTTAAATCCTTAGGAGAAAATGTGCCGAAAATCAATCAAATCTTTTGGCAAGAGGATCGGGTGGAAAAAGGGACAACGGGTCATCTGGTGTTTGATTTCGCGCCGCCTCTAAAAGAGAGGAATGCTCAATTTTTTCTCTATCTCTCCTGCCGGGGAGAAGATCTTTTCCAAGATAATCGTCTGGCTTTCTCTGTAACTATCGTCAAGGCAATTCCCAAAGCAGAGTTAGTTACAAAACCCACTCTCGTCGTCGTGAAAGCTAACCAACCCACGCTGGCCACCCTTAAATTTAAAAATACGGGCAATCTTACTTGGAAGAAAAATCAGACCAATCTGGGTGTTTTCAACACAATTGATCAGGGCAAATTCTACACTGATTTTTGGCTGAACCCTAAACGCCCCACCACGCTTTTGGAAGAAAGCGTCAAGCCGGGCGAGATCGGCACTTTCCAATTTCTCGTAGCCACCTCCTTATACAAAATAGAACGTGAGCAATACAAAATCGGTATGGCTCCTTATAGTTGGCTAGAAATGCTACCCGTCACGCTCTTAGTAAAAAAGGAAAGAGTTAACACCTCAACAACAACGCCTATTTCACCAATTCAACCCACTTCCTCTAATGCTCCTCTAATTAGAGTTAAGTTAGGTTTCAGTGGCAATCAAGTTGTGATTAAGGCTTTAAATCAAGGAAATTTAATACTCACGAACGACGCGGGGCAAACTGAAACTCTATCATCAGACGCTAATTTCCGACTTGAAGCGAGTCAGGTTCAGATTGAAAATCAGTCTAGTCAGTGGTTTAAAGTTCAAGCGGCCAGTCAAGGAGTTTTAGTCGTCACCAATTGGGAAGAACGGAGCAGTTACAACCAATTTCGCGGAACATTAGAAATCAGGCCAGTAGGGGATCAGCTTATTTTAATCAACGAGTTGCCTTTGGAGGATTACCTTAAAGGATTGGCCGAAGAACCCAATAGCGAGCCTTATGAAAAAATTAAAGCGCTCGTAGTGCTCGCGCGCAGTTACGCTTATTGGTACCTCCAGCCTGAACATCGCAAATTTCCCAATGAGCCTTACGATGCCTCCGACGATCCCGCCGTTTTTCAAAAATACCTGGGCTATGGTTTTGAGCTTAAAGCGCCCAATGTTGTGCGAGCCGTGGAAGAAACCCAAAAAGAGGTGGTCACCTATCAAGACCAACCCATCAAAACGCCCTATTTTTCTCAAGACGACGGCAGAACCCGCAGCGCGGAAGAAGTCTGGGGCTGGAAGGATACTCCCTATCTGCAAAGTGTGTCTGACCCTTGGTGCGATGGTTTAAAAATGCGCGGACACGGAGTGGGACTTTCCGGTTGCGGTTCCCGCGGCCAAGCCTTAGCCGGCAAAACCTATCAAGCAATCATCAAATACTACTTCCAAGGAGTGGGAGTAGGACAATATAAATAATCACTTCTTTCTTATTCCTGTTTTTTGCAATGAAGGGCTGCTTTAAAAAAAGCTATTTTTCTAGCCACATTACCTGCTAAAGGGTCAATTGATTTTAAATATTCAGCAGCTTCCTCTAGGACAAGTTTAGACTCATTAGAAAGCAAGTCTTTTATGATTTCTCGTTTTTGGATAATTATTTATTTTTAAGCTCGCTAATTCACCTTCTATTTCAGGTACATGCAACTGTTCTCGTTGTACGGGCAATCGCAACTCTTTCTCTGGTTTTCCTGACATAATTAGTCTTTAAAATTAAATAACAACTTAAAACGGGCCGGTTTATTGGTATGTTATTAGTTTTATTAATGAGGAACTTTATACAGCCTATTTTACTACTTTCGCGCGGCAAAGCTTGTCCATTAAAAACCATTTCAAATTCGCGCTTGTAGCTTGATTTTGTTGAAACTTAGTCTTTTGAGCTGTATTGCCAAAGCTTTCACTCTTAAAATCAGTCCAACGGTCATCATTAGAGATAATCCCTAGTTCGTAAGCGACAAAACTTTCACAGACTTGTTCCGCCAGCGCGTTGGTAAATTTCTGATACTCTTTTTCGGCCGTTTCTCGGTTTAAATCATTGGCATAGGTGTTGGCATAGCTGGAAACACAAGCCGGCTCTTCTTTAGATAAAATCAGCTCTTCAAAATCTTTCCACCAATCTTGAAAGGTAAATCGTTGACCATCTACTCCCAACACAATGTTGGCTCTGATTTTTGGATCTCTTCTTAGGTAATCAATCGTATGAAAAAATTCATGTAAGAGTACGTGAATCTGATAAATAAAAATTGCCCTTTCATCTTTGGAAACTGACTTTGGAATCGGAGTAGGATAAATGATTTTTCCATTACTAACTCCAACCAGAAGTCTGGATGGGTGGTCGTCTTCCTCTGTCACTTCATTTTCTCCAGTGAATTTCCATTTATTACTGCTATCTTTACGCCACCGATAAGTCATACACTGTTTTGATTTTTTTCTGGGAAAATTCTTTACTTCAACCGCAGCCACGCTGCTTTGATCAAGATTTCCTTGTGCGTCATAGCCGGGGATAGGTAATAAGTGTTTTCCCAAGCCAAATAAGTGATAATTTACAGTCTCTAAATCCGACAGCTCTATCAGCGCTTCTGGCATACGAGAAAGTATTTCCCTAACATCTTCCGGGGAAACTTGAGGCTCAACAATGTCTTCCGTACCACTAAACTCAATCCTCTTAACCCATTCTCGTGCTTCTTGAGTGGGCGCTCTCTTTAAAATGGCGTCAAGTCCTTCTTCAAATCTCTCTTGATGCCGAGAAACAAAATCAAGATTGGGCTTCAAATCTAGCTTGTCCTTATTTCTTTCCACTTGTTCAACGTTAAGTGCCTGGTCTTGATACTCTAAGGTGTTCATGGGTTTATTATTAATAAATTCATCCTAATTAACTTTTTTCAAGATACGCAATCATACTTTTGTCTTGGTTTTTATCCAGACAATTTTTT
>CAZPDC010000018.1:4776-10979 GCA_964585215.1 uncultured Candidatus Peribacteria bacterium | reverse complement strand
GTTCCCTACCTCGTGACAAATGACAAATTACAAATAATATCCAAACGACAAATAAATTAACCCTGTACAGGGTTAAACCCTGTGGGCAATAATACTTCAATCTAGTCAAGACAGAAGTCGGAATAATCTTGCTTAAAATCCCGCGGGTAATGTTCCACAAAACTCTGGTAGGACACAAAATCTGGTTTGTTTTCAATCAAACAACGGGGACTTTTGAAAAAATGTAGAATCGGTTCCGGATCCACCCACTCTTCTTTTCTTTTTCCTAAATAACACGCATAACTAGAATACCCTGCAGGGTTAAACCCTTTGTGCTTGTTTTTTGCTTTTGTGTCAAGTACATCAAATTCAAAAGGATTAAGATGAATATAACGAGAAAGGTGTAAGAGATAAGGATCATTTTCAACTAATATAGCCTTATAGGTACCTTGGAATAAGGAACCGCTTCTTTGATATTTTTTATTGAAATACATAGAATAACTCGCACAAAGAGAAGTAATAAACTCACTCATATCTTTTTCTTCTTTTTGTTGTAATAATAAATGGAAGTGGTTCGGCATCAGACAATATGCCAATAATTTAATTCTGCCATAGAAATTTTTATTTCTTATAAGACTAGGAGCAGGGTTAAACCCTGTTTCGCAGGGTTTAACCCTGCTAAGATATCGTTTTAATCGATTTAGAAACACTCCATAATCTTGCTCATCTAAAAAAATATCGCGCTTCTCCACCCCACGATTATAAATATGGTAATACCCTTCTTGAAGATATTGTTTAACTTTATTCTTAGCCGGCATATCTTTAATCAGACACGTCCATTTTAATCTTTCTTCTTGCCCAGTCAACAGGGTTTAACCCTGTACAGGGTTAAACCCTGTTGCGTCTGTTGTGTTTGCGCTTGTTAATTTTTCCGTAAAACAATCAAACTGATGTCGTCTTGCTGGGGAGCGGAGCCGCGGAAAGAGTTTAGTTCGGCGAGAATGGCTTGATGAACCTTCTTTATACTGTCCAATTTGTGATATTTCTCTATGGCCTTGGTCAGTCGCTCCAGTCCAAAACGTTCTTTTTTGTTATTCAGAGCCTCGGGGATTCCATCGCTGTAAACCAAAACCAGATCTCCCTTGGTTAGTTTGATTTCTTTCTCTGTCAATTTATCGTCAATTTCCGGAAGCATCCCCAGCGCTACTCCGCCCTTTTCCAAGATTTCTACTTTACCACTTTTGGCCCGACAAACCAGTACCTGCTCGTGGCCACAAGAAGTATAAAATAATCTCCCCAATTCAGTTTCCCATTTCAGTAAATCCAGCGTGACAAAAGTGTCCGGTTCAACTTTGGCGGAAAGTGTGCGGTTGGCCAAGATCGCTAATTCTTTAGTTGTGCCCAGCCGATCACCTAAAGCATAAAACAAGGTGTTCGTGACTGCCGCGATGACTCCCGCGGAAACTCCGTGCCCCGTCACATCCCCCAGATAAAAAAGCCAGTCTTCACCAGCTCCCCCGATTATTTCTTTGTCATTCCGGCTTGTCCGGAATCCCTCTGCCCCCCTGATAAGAGAGGATTGTTTAAATCCCCCTACCCCCTTTATCAAGGGGGTTTTATTCAAATTATCCTGCCCTCCTGACAAGGGGGACTCGCCGTGCACCGTCTGGTGCTGCGGTTGGGGGGTTTGTTTCACTGGAATAAAATCATAGACATCGCCTCCTACTGTTGCCGCCGGCACCAGCCCGGCGTAAACCTCCAGTCCTTTGATCTGGGGCATACTTTGCGGCAAAAGTTTGCGTTGAATTTCCGCCGCCAGCTTGAGTTCGTGTTCCACTTGCGCTTTTTTCACCAATTCCTTTTCGTAACGGTCCAAATCCCCCGCCATTTGGTTAAAATTCCGCGCCAATACTCCTACTTCGTTACCACTTAAAACCTCCACTTTCTGCCGCTTACCCTTAGTAAACTGACTGACGGCCGCGGTTAACCGGACAAGCGGTGTCGTAATCCGTCCAGTAAAAAACAATGTCGCGCCAATGCCTAAAAGTAAAGCGACAAACGTAATCAGCGCGACACGGCTAACCGCTTCATTGAGACGTTGTGCCAAAACAGCGTAGGAAACGTCAAAAATCACATAACGTTCATTGTCGGAAAAGGGCACGATGACATTGGCCACCACTATTTCCTTTTCTTCCGGAGCGACCGGCTTGCCTTCAAAAGTCGCAAGTTCTTCCGGCCGATTTAAATCAGCCAAAAAATAAACCGTTCCATTTTGAGTTTGAATGGAAACATAGCGCGATTTAAGACGCTCCCCAAAAACGGTGCGAGTTTTTTCCACGCGGTCTTCTCCCTGCCAAGAATCAAATAAAAGTCCGCCGGAGAAATTGGCAATCCGTAAACGGTCCGCGTGCGGATTCAGTTGAAAAATTTCCGCGAGATTTTTCTGGTAAATCACGTAACTTTTGGACTTGTAATACAAATCGTAGTTTTGAATCACACGCTCTACAGTCAGCCGAGCCCCATTCAGCGCGCTGTGGTAAATGTCCGCCTTGATCCCGCTCGTTTCCAAGCGCAAAAGCAAAAAGGCGACGCCGCCCACTACCAAAACAATCAGCAAGCTGACGATTAAACTAAACTGGGTTTTAAGAGAACGGAATTTCACGGTTAAGGGTGGCTAATAAATAGAAAAGTACAGAGCGGTTAAAGATTTTAAAGTACTATTTACGATTTAATTCCAAATTCCCAATTTCTAATTCCTAATAAAATGTCAAATGTCAAAATCCAAATGATTAAATTTTTTTGGCATTTAAGTACTTAAGTACTATTTGGAGTTTCATTGGAAATTGGTAATTAGAAATTAGTAATTATTTTTCTTTTTCTCTGATCTCTTTCGCCAAAACATTGCCGTCTAGCCGCGGGACAAACTGAATCCCCTTCTTCACCGCGTAAACTCGTTTGGTTTCAAACAGCGGGATGCCGACGATATCCTTTTCGGTGATTTGCTCATTAATCTGCTGGAGATAACGTAAGCGGCGTTCGGGAGTTTTGTCTTCTTTACTTCTTTCAATCAGTTCGTCTATTTCAGGACTGGAATAGTGCATACCGTTATACCCGCCCAAATTGCCGGTCTGGGAATGAATCACAGACAGGAAAAAATCCAGCGCTTCACCGGTTTCGTATTTCCAACCCGCCAGATATAAGTCCGGTTCACCGACGCGAATCTTCTCCAAAAGCGTATCCGCGTCCAAAAGTTTTAAATTTACCGCGATGCGAACTTTAAGCAATTCTCCTTTAAGCCATTCCGCCACGGGCTCTAGACTTTTTTCACAGTAAAGTTCTACCGTAAAACCATTATAAAGACCCTTCTGACTCAAAAATTCACCAACCTCCGGCGCGGTTTGTTCTTTAGTTTGTAAATAAAAATCATAGCCAAACACGCCCGCGCTCACGAACTGATCCGTCACGCTGACATATTCCTGCAAGTTGCGCGCCACGCGCGAACGGTCTAAATTTTGTTTCACGAATTCGCGCAAATCACGGTCACGGAAATATTTATTTTGCAGATTAAACATCAAAAAATTCACGTCCAAACCCGGCCTTTCCACAATCACATAATTTTGTTTCACGGTTTGATCCAAATCCAAAACCGGCACGTCATACAGTAAATCCGTGCCCAAAGCATTCAGACTATCTAAACGGGCGAACTTGTCATCCACCGACTTGAGCAACACTTCTTTGAAGTAAGGCTTATCACCCCAATAATTTTCAAAACGTTCCAGAATCGTGTCTTGATTTTCCAGTCGTTTAAAAAAGCGGTACGGTCCCGTGCCAATGGGATAAAGCTCCAAAGATTCCAACTTCACGTTGGCCGGGAAGATAAACACTCGGGCCAAATTGGCAAGAAAAATCTCATCCGATTCGGTAGTCTCAAAACTAATCAAGTAGGGATCCAGGTTGGTATTGTAAACAAAATTAAAAGTGGTTTGCAAAAGCGTTTCCTGTTTTTTCAAACTTTCCGCCACATCATCCAGAGTCAGCGGTTGTCCATTGTGAAACAACACATCTCGACGCAAACGAAATTGCCATTTGGATTCATTCACCTTGCCCCAAGAAATCGCGATGCCCGGTTTGACTTTCAAGTTTTCGTCCAACTCCACCAGTCCTTCGTAAAGATTGGCAAGACGCGAACGTTCACTGGAGAGCTCTCGCAGAGGCGAAAAATTGGGCAATTCTTCTTTATAGACCAGCACCACCTGCGCTTTATCCGCCACACCTTCTTCCCTTACAATCTTTTTCAACTGGGAAAAATAACCTTCTTTAAAAAGCAGGAAAAAAAGCAGCGCGCCAAAAATCAACCACAGTATCAAGAGAAAAACTCGACTGAAAAGGACTTGTTTGATGGGCATAGGCAAAGCTAACTTTTAATCCATTCATTTTACCACAAAAAGCCTACGGAAAACAAAAGCTTCTTAGCTTGCTTGCCCTGAGCAGAGTCAGAGGGTAGCTGATTAACAAGAAAAACTCGCTACAAGCTAATTACTCTCCTGTCTTCTTACGATTATCACAAATTCTCCTCGCGGGTTTTTGAAATATTCCAAGGCTTCCTTGGCTGTTCCCCGCCAAAACTCTTCGTAGATTTTGGTTAGTTCGCGAGCGATTACAATTTCCACCTCGCCCACATGTTCTTCCAAATCAAAAAGAGTCCTACGCAAACGATGGGGCGCTTCGTAAAGAACAAAGGTACGCTCGCCGCCTGTTTTGATTTGTTTGAAAACTTTTTGGCGTCCTTTTTTAACAGGCAAAAATCCTAAATAAACAAATTGATTAATCGGCAAGCCCGAACCGGAAAGGGCGGTCAAAAAGGCGCTTGGTCCGGGCAATGGTATGACCTTAATTTTTTCTTGCCAAGCCCGACTGGTCAGTTTAAAACCGGGATCGGAAATCCCCGGCGTACCCGCGTCGCTCACTAAAGCAATTTCTTCGCCCTGTCTTAAGCGTTGGATTAATTGCTCCAGTTTGCGTTCATCACTATGCGCGTGGAAACTTTCCAGTCTCTTTTTAATTTGGTAATGATTTAAGAGTTTAAGAGTTTGGCGCGTATCTTCACAAACAATCAAATCCACGTTTTTTAAAACTTCCAACGCCCGGAGAGTGATGTCTTTCAAATTGCCGATAGGGGTGGGAACGAGATAAAGCATAGGGTAAGTAAGTAGTTGATAGTGAGCAGTAAATAGATACGTCATTTCCCCCGCCTTGGCAGGAGAATCCATTTCTGGGTTAAATTTCTAAGCTCTAATTTCTAATGTCTAACTAAATTTAAAGCTCAAATGTCAAATATCAAATAAATGTTTAAATGACTAAATATTAAATTTTTCAATCATTTAGGCTTTGGGCTTGATTTGTCATTTGGATTTTGGAATTTGGATTTATTTAGGATTTGGTGCTTGGAATTTCTTTAGAAATTAGGTATTAGATTGATTAGAAATTTTCTGATCAGCTAGCATAAGCTTTCTTTTACGTGTTCCAGCGCTCCGATGTTGTAGGCGTAATTCATACGCATGGGTCCTAAAATCCCCAGATAACCATTGCCATAACCGGACACTTGGTAGGTTGTGACAATCATCCCACAACTGGAAATCTCGGGAATAATATTTTCTCGACCGAGGAACACACGGATTTTTTCATCAATGGGCAAACTTTTCAAAAGCTCCGCGAAAGCATAGGGGTCTTCCAAAATTTTCACGACTGAATAAGCTTCCAACGCTCTTTGGAATTCTGGTTTCTGTAGCATATTGGCTAAACCCAGATAGTAGGTTTTCTTTTTGTCCGGCAACACGGCGAAACTGACGTTATTGCAAACCCGAGCCAAAAGCGCGACAACCTGTCGCAGACGTTCTTCTGTGGCTAATTTATGCAACTCCGCAATCGCTTTTTGACGTTGCTGAAAAACTGTGGCAGGTTTTTCCATCAGTTCATCCACAAACATACGAAATCCTTGTTCGGTAGGAATTCTTCCCGCGGAAGTGTGCGGGTGAAACACTAACCCCATTTTTTCCAAAAAAGCCATTTCGTTGCGAATGGTGGCGGGAGAAACATCCAGGTCAAATTTGGCACGCAGATATTTGGAACTAACCGGTTGCGCCGAAAGCACAAAACTTTCTACGATAGCTTTGAGAATGAGAAAACGACGTTCCATATTAGCGGGGTAGCTTGTAGCTTTTTAG
>CAZPDC010000018.1:3225-4676 GCA_964585215.1 uncultured Candidatus Peribacteria bacterium | reverse complement strand
GTAGCTTTTTAGTTGATTAAAATTATTGTTTTTCTTTTAAAACTGCGGTCATTTTGTTTAACATTTTCATTATTTCCTCTAATAGTTGATTTACTTCTAAATATTTACCTTCATTGATCTTAAATAGTTTTTTTATCAGAAGAAGTTGAGTTTCTAGTTCTGCGCCAGAACCATAGGCGTTAATCAGGAAACTTCTAAAATCTTTTTTAGATCCTCTCCTGCGACCTTCCGCAATATTAGAAGGAATGGATACAGCCGCCCTACGCATTTGAGAGGTAATACCGTAGATTTCCTCTTTGGGTAAATTACTTGTTAATTAGTAAACCAGAACAACTAATTCAATGGACTTGCGCCATACAATCAATTCTTTATAAGAATGTAATTCATTCATAATTTTAATCCTAAGAAGCTAAAAAGCTACAAGCTAATCAGCTAACATAGCCCTTCTTCAATTTCAAAATTCGCGTAAACTTCGTTCACGTCTTCATCTTCTTCCAATTCTTCCATCAGCCGCACCATCCGACCCGCTTCTTCAGGATTTTTAATCAAAATCGCGGTGGTGGGATGATAGGTAATCTCCGCGTTTTCGGGGGTAATCCCCTTTTTTTCCAGCGCCAATTTAATGGTGTTCAGTTTTTCAAAAGGAGTCAAAATTTCTACGACACTGTCTTCTTCCTTGATTTCTTCCGCGCCCCAATCAATCAACTGCAATTCCAATTCATCTGACAGTTGCGCTTTTTTTAAACATAAAACACCTCTTTTTTTAAACATCCAAGCCACCGAACCGGTACCACCCAAACTACCGCCAAACCGGCTTAAAGTATGCTTCAAAGAAGCCGAAGCGCGATTACGGTTATCTGTGATGACATCAATCAAAAGCGCTGTTCCGGCGGGCCCATAACCTTCGTATAAAATATTTTCAATTTGTCCACCTTCTTTAGATTCGCCCGTACCTTTTTCAATTGCGCGTTTAATGTTGGCGTTGGGCATATTGGCAGCCCTGGCTTTAGCAATGGCCAATTGCAAACTAGGATTCATTTCAGTTTCTCCTCCACCCAGCTTGGCCGCCACGGTCACCGCTTTGGCCAGTTTGGTAAAAATATTGCCACGCTTAGCGTCCTGTTCACCCTTCTTCCGTTTAATAGTTGACCACTTAGAATGACCAGACATGAAGAAAAATGAAAAATTAAAAATGAAAAACAAAACGCAAAATTTAAAACAAAAATGGAAAGTGAAATTAGTTTTTAGCTTTGTCCCGCCTTGGCGGGATTGCGTTTTACACTTTGCGTTTTGCGTTATTCCTTAGCTGCTTATATCCTATAATGTCAATGCCAATTAGCAAGACTTAGAACTTAGCTGATTAGAAAAAACTAAGCAACTAACTCAACTCAACTTTGCACTTTCAACTTTGCACTTTCAACTTTGCACTTTCAACTTTGCACTTTCAACTT